>MVQO01000213.1 GCA_002067585.1 Syntrophorhabdus sp. PtaB.Bin027 | reverse complement strand
GCAATTGACTGGGCATAGGGACAAGCAAATGTATTGGGTATATCCACTGATGGTTTTCTCATATTAATGATGCTTGGAATAAAAACCTGTTTAAAACCTTTGTTGAGGATATTCAAAATATGGCCGTGAGTCAGTTTTATTGGAAAACACGTTTCAATAATTATGTTTTCAACACCATCTCTAATCGTTTTTTTGTTTGTTGGATCAGAGAAAACCGGCGAAAATCCAAGCTCTGTAAGGAAAGCCTTCCAAAATGGTTGAAACTCCCACATGTTAAGAATTTTGGGCACACCGATCGGTTCACCGCCATCGCATGATTGATGGTAGGTATCAGTCAGTAATTCATCACGTAATTTAAAGAGATCTATGATGTTACTCTTTTCGACCCGTCTCACGACATCGTATTTTTCGCACCTGCTTCCATAAAATAACGGGCTTTCATTTTCAACAGTCACTTTTCTGATTTCGCAGAGATTTTCACAGCCCTTGCACTCAAATGTATCTACCTGGTAGGCACGTTTGCTCAGATCGAATCCTTTGAAGGAGCTCTTCTCCCATGTTTTCTCCTTCATTGCAAGAATTGCAACTCCCAATGCACCGGTTACGTCATGATGAGACGGCACCTTAATAGGTTTCTTCAGCGTTTGTTCAAAGGCCGCTACAACACCATGATTAAATGCCGTTCCACCCTGAAAAAATATCTTTTCTCCTATCCTTTTATCACCAACAACCCTGTTGAGGTAATTAGAAACGATTGAATACGACAAGCCGCTTACTATGTCATCAGTGTTTGCACCCTTCTGCTGGTGATGGACAATATCCGACTCAATAAAAACTGTACAGCGTTCCCCCATTTTCACAGGCCTTTTTGAACTAAGTGCAAGGTCGCCAAACTCCTCCTTAATTGAGATTCCAATCCTTTCCGCCTGCTCTTCG
Organism: Syntrophorhabdus sp. PtaB.Bin027; assembly: GCA_002067585.1. Classification (GTDB taxonomy): domain Bacteria; phylum Desulfobacterota; class Syntrophorhabdia; order Syntrophorhabdales; family Syntrophorhabdaceae; genus Syntrophorhabdus. The sequence goes on along the minus strand of MVQO01000213.1, from coordinate 12,687 downwards.
AGGAATGAGCCTGTCCCTGCAGCACATGCTTTGTTCATCTCAAAATCCACTATGACCCCATTATCTACACTGATGTACTTGGAATCCTGGCCGCCTATTTCAAAAATGGTATCGACCTCTCTGTCAAGGTTAATTGCTGCTTCAGCCTGGGCCGTGATTTCATTTCGCACAATATCAGCACCTATAAAATCAGCAGTAAGGTAGCGGCCTGAACCGGTTGTTCCGGCTCCAACAACCTCAACCATGTCTCCAATTTCGTCTCCGATTTCAGCAAGACCTCGTTGGACAGCTTCAAGGGGTCTGCCTTCGGTCATAAGGTATCTTTTTGCAATTAAGTTTTGCTCTTTATCCATGACTACAAGATTCGTGCTAATTGAACCCACATCAACACCAAGAAAAACCTCGGTTTTTTCGGTTATATGTTTCAGGTCATATGATATTTGGAGATTTTCTTTGGAAATCTTTAGAGGCTCGTGAGCTTCTTCTGTTGTCTTTCTGGCTCGACGTTCACTTAGTTTCCCCAAGCCAAGAAATTCCTTCTTTAATCCTGGCTCGTCCATGATAGCATATAAAGCACCCAAGGCGCCCATGGCAGTAAAATGCTCAGGAATGAAAAATTGATCATCAGTTAGCGAAAAAACATCTTTGATTGCGCGCCTCATACCTGCATTCGCAGCAACCCCGCCAACAAAAGCCACCGGTTGTGAAACATCCCTACCTTTGGCAATATTTCCTTTAAAATTTCTTGCCAGGGCATAACAAAGACCAGCCACAATCTCATAATCTGGTGTTGCTATCTGCTGCAGGTGAATCATGTCTGATTTTGCAAATACTGTGCACCGGCCGGCTATTCTCGGGGGATTAACAGATTTTAAAGCTATTTCACTGAATTCCTCAATGGTGAAACATAGTCTCGATGCCTGCTGGTCAAGAAAAGAACCTGTCCCGGCAGCACACAGAGCATTCATGGAGAAATCCTTTATACGAAGCTTCTTGTTTGTACGGTCTTCTTCTAATATGATGAGCTTGGAATCCTCTCCACCAATGTCAATTATGCTTCGCACATGAGGATACAGATGAGTAAATCCTTTGGATAATGCAACAATTTCGTTTATGAATGATGCACCTATAAGAAGAGAGATTTCTTTCGCTCCTGTCCCTGTCACTGCAACTGAATCGATTTCAAATTCTTTCAATAGATTTTCGAGGGCTGATTCTGTAACTTCTATAGGCCTGCCTTTGTGGCGAACATAAAGGCTCTTCAGGATATCTCCTGTTTCACCCATAACAACGAGGCTAATGCTAACAGAGCCAATATCAATCCCGATGCTGTTCACAACATTACCTCCACAAAGAAGTGATGTCCTTTTTTTTGATTAAACCCTATTGTTAATTATAATGAAAATGCCCTGCTTATCAAGCTAATTCCTTGAATACAAGCCATAACAGGAAGGTTTTGATTGTACAAAAGATGTGTATGTCTGTTATATTAATACCATGGTAAGAGTTCGTATAATAGTGAGCGGAATCGTACAAGGTGTTTTTTTTCGTTTTAACACCATGAAGAAAGCCCACGAATTTGGGGTGACTGGGTGGGTTAAAAACCGAAGAGACGGCACAGTTGAAGTACTGTGTGAAGGCACGGACCAAGATGTACAACTCATGGTTGACTGGTGCGCGAAGGGGCCGGAAGGGTCTTTTGTCAGCAAGACGGCTGTTACACAGGAAAAATATACTGGTGAATTCGAAACATTCCAAATTGTCTATTAAAAGCAATATCTATTATCCAATATTTTTAGATATAACAAAAAAACCTTGCCTGGTCGTCGGGGGTGGCAGAGTTGCCGAAAGAAAGGTTAGCATTTTGCTCAAATTTAACGGGATAATTAGATTAGTAAGCCCGCAAATATCGAATACCTTGAAAAGGTATGGTGATAAAGGAAGGATTCACATATCTCTCAAAGAGTATGATGAAGAAGACCTGGACGGTGTTGCACTCGTGTTCGCTGCAACCAACGTTGAGTCACTGAACGAAAGAATATATAAAGATGCAGTGAAAAAGAACATTCCTGCAAATGTTGTTGACAACCCTTCGCTGTGCGATTTCATCGTTCCCTCTATTGTCAAAAAAGACCCTATAATTATTGCCATATCCACGTCAGGCATGCTTCCTTTCCTTTCTAAACGATTGAGAAAGGATATGGCAGAGGGTATAACCAGGGATTATGTACGGTATGCAAACATTGTAGGACGATTGAGAAAACTGCTAATCATGGAAATAAAGGACAAAAAACTAAGGCAGAGCTTAATGAAGGAAATTATGGGAACAGATGTGAGCGTGATAAACAACATGGGATTCAAAAAGGCAAAAGAAACCTTTTTTGGGTCTGAAAAATAATGTTTATTCTTTTTCTCATTGCCCTCTGTTTGTATCTGGTATCAACAATATTCTATCTCCTTTTCCTCGCTATTGACAAAAAGGGTATAGAGGCGTTAGGGCATTTTTCACTTCTCAGTGGATTTATTGTTCATTTTATCTCCACATGCTTTCGTTATTTTCAGGCTGGCTACACGCCCATAACGAATCTTCATGAATCCTTATCGTTTCTTTCCCTCTGTATGGCCGGTTTCTTTTTGTTTCTTAAAAGGTCCTACAAAATATCTATTCTGGGATCTATAATTGTTCCTTTTTTGTCACTCGTGTTTATCTGGGCCCTATGGTTACCCAGCGATATTAAACCATTGGCACCAATTCTGCAAAGTTACTGGCTTCCAGTGCACACTATATTTGCCTTCATCGGAAATTCAATTTTTTTTATCAGCTTCTTCGTGTCCATTCTTTACCTGTCTCTGGAGAGAGGGATTAAAAGAAAAAAATTTTCGCCCATCTCCACCCGGTTTCCTTCCCTGGAGGTACTTGATTCGATTAATTATCGATGTATGTCATACGGTTTTCCTTTTCTGACAATCGGGATAATCACAGGTTCATTATGGGCAGGCATGGCCTGGGGTTCATACTGGAGTTGGGACCCGAAGGAAACATGGTCCCTTATAACCTGGATTGTCTATGCCATTCTCATCCACAACAGACTCACTATTGGCTGGAGGGGTCGCAAAACAGCCTATATGATGATTGCGGGTTTTTTTTCCATTCTATTTACGTTTCTCGGAATAAATTTTCTTGTAGGAGGTCTCCATTCTTATCTCTAAGGCTTTTTCATTGAGCCAAAGAAAAAACAACACGATGCTGACAAATAATCAGGATAATGTTCTCTGTTTCGGAGTCTGCTCCTTATTACTTGCCATTTATGGGAGTCTGGTTTGCCAATAGCAGTATTTGGACTTAATCACAACACTGCACCAATCGAAGTGAGAGAGAGACTTTTCGTGTCGGAGGAAACAATTCCTCGCCTTGTACGAGAACTCCAGGAGAGTGGCGTAGATGAAAATATTGTTCTTTCAACCTGCAACAGAACAGAATTCTACTTCTCATGCAAGAACCTCGATTCAGCCCTTGATAAATTCTATCAAGCACTTTCCAGACATTTTAGTATTGAAAAGGAGTGGCTGGAAAAATACACCTATTTGCTCACAGACGAAGACACTTACCGACACCTTTTCCTTGTTGCTTCCGGGCTTGACTCAATGGTTGTTGGTGAGCCTCAAATCCTGGGTCAGGTGAAGGACGCGTATAGACTTGCCACGGATTGCAATACAAGCGGTTTTTTTCTCGACAAGGTGTTTCATAAAACCTTCAATGTTGCAAAAAGAATAAGGACAGAAACAAAAGTCGGATATAACCCGGTATCAATCAGTGCCATGGCTATTGAACTTGCGAAGAAGATTTTCGGTGAATTGAAGGATAAAAAAACCCTTGTTATTGGCGCGGGAGAAATGTGTGAGATTGCCCTAAGATATTTTAAAAAAGAAGGTGTAGGAGATATCTACATCACGAACCGCACATTCCACAATGCCCAGAAACTGGCTGATGAGACTACCGGCATCCCTCGCCCGTTTAATGATCTTCAGGATCTTCTTGAGAAAGTAGATATGATTCTCTCTTCAACCGGTTCAGAGAGACCTCTAATTAGCAGGGAACTTGTCAGTGTGGTGATGAAAAAACGAAAGCAAAAACCTTTGTTTTTCATAGACATTGCAGTCCCGAGAGATATCGAACCATCTGTCAATGATCTCGAGAACGTCTACCTTTATGATATTGATGATCTTAAGGAGCTGTCGCAACAGCATCTCTCTGATCGACTTGCAGAATCAGAAAAGGCCCGCTCAATCGTTGATGAAGAGGTAAAAAAGTTTTCTCAATGGTTAAGGCAACTGGATAAAAATCCTTTGATATCAAACATATATGAGAAAGTGGAAGAAATTCGAAGCAGAGAATTAAAAAAAATTTTACAAAAAAACAAAAACACTGATGACGAAACAATGAAAAACATGGATTTGTTAACAAAAAGTATTGTGAATAAACTTGTCCACCCCCATGTTACCATGATAAAGGAGAATGGATCACCTGCAATACTGGAATTGATGAAAAAACTATTCAGATTAGAGGATGACGATGAACAGGACGTGGATAGTTGGCACAAGGGGTAGCAAGCTTGCATTAAAACAGACGGAAATTGTAGTAAACCTGCTTCAGCAGTTGTATCCTGATGACACATTCCACGTCAAAACAATTAAAACTACGGGTGACACGGTCTGGGACAAACCCCTGCACCTTATAGGTGGAAAAGGACTTTTCGTTAAAGAGATTGAAGAAGAGTTATTGGCAGGCAGCATAGACTTCGCAGTGCACAGCATGAAAGACATGCCAACTGAACTTGATGAAAGACTCACCATCGGGGCTATCCTGAAAAGAGAAGACCCGCGTGATGTATTTCTCTCGTTAAAATATAAAAGCCTTGCTGATATTCCAGGTGGTGGTAGAATAGGTACCAACAGTTTGAGGAGGCAGTCTCAAATCCTGTTTCATAAAAGCAATGTCAGTGTGATTCCCATTCGGGGGAATGTTGACACAAGAATCAGAAAAATGGAGTCAGAGGGCTTGGATGGGATCATATTAGCATATGCCGGTGTGATACGGATGGGGTTTGGCAACCAGATACGGGAGATTTTGCCTTTTGAAATCATGGTTCCCCCATCAGGACAAGGTGCTATAGGAATTGAAACAAGAAACGAGCAGGATTTGCTTTCCATGCTTGGGCCCATTAACGATGAGATAAGCTATAGAGAAGTGTCAATTGAGCGGAATCTTCAAATGAGGATTGGGGGAGGATGTAACACCCCACTCGGTATCAACGCAACTATCAACAAACAAACCCTCATTCTTAATATGTTTTTTGGCAGAGAAAATGGAGAAATAATTATGAAGGACAAACAGGAAGGTAATATTGAGGATGCTGACAAAATGGTTACCAGGGCTTCAGAAAAGCTGGCTTTGTGCCGGTATTCATAAAAAAATGCCTCTCAAAAGATGAGAGGCATTTACATAAAACCGTATATGGGAAAGAATCGTTAAACAGCGTCTTTAAAAGCTTTTCCAGGTGTGAATTTTGGCACTTTGCGTGCAGCAATCTTGATTTCTTTGCCAGTTTTCGGGTTTCTCCCTTTTCTCGCTTTTCTTTTGGAGATGGAGAAGGATCCAAATCCAACAAGAGTAACCCTCTCTTCCTTTTTCAAAGAAGCCTTCACACCATCAATAAAAGCATCTAATGCTTTACCTGCGGCTGCCTTTGAAATCTTTGCACCTGCTGCCATCTTTCCTATTATCTCGGCTTTTGTCATACCCACCCCTCCTTATAACGTTTGATTTTTCGTGGTTCTCATAATGACCACCCTTGTGAATAGTTTATACAGCTTATCACAAAAAATATGCAATACTTTTTTACTATTTTTATTAAAAAAGGTGGTTGGCCGAAAGCCTAAGGAACCCTCCCATAGTCATCTTCCACACGTTCAATGTCATCTTCTCCAAAGTAGTCCCCGGTTTGCACTTCTATAAAGATCAAATTTTCTTCTCCAGTGGCCATGATGCGGTGGAAGGATCCTCTTGGGATATCAACGGACATACCGGCTTCAAGATAAATCTCTTTTGAATCCAGGGTAAAAATTGCCTTTCCCTGAAGAATATACCAATGCTCTGTTCTGCGCTGGTGGCGCTGCAAGCTGAGTCTCTTCCCAGGGTAAACATATATTTTTTTTAACTTAAGATCCGGTTCATCTGAAATGACCTGATAATAACCCCACGGACGGTGGTCTTCCTCCAGGATAAGAGTTTTGGCTTCTTTAACCATGAGACTATTTTGAAACTGGTACACTTCTTTGTCAAGAAGTATTTAACAGTCAAATAGATAAGCTAAAGTAAAATTACGACAAATCCGATAAACCTGTGTAATCATGGTAGCCAGTATCTGGAATATCAAAAGTGAGCTTAACTATTACTCCACAATGATCCAGTGCAGGGAGATACCCCCAAAGGCTGATCTTCTTGCCCGCACATGGCTGCAGACCTGCCGGGAGATTGAAGAACCAGAGCATGTTTTTATCATGGATGTTCGCGAAGATGGATCACTTGGGTGTGAAGATCTTTGGGTATTTTCCAAACACTATGCAATGAGAGTTAAAAATTTCATTGAAAACGAAGAAGTTGAAATTTTTGGCATTACAAAACCGATAAGCTATATGAAGCTTAAAGCCAGCGATTATGATTTTAAAGACTTTGACGCACGCTCAAAATTATCTCTTACAGTACAGATTAACCCAGGTTGTGAGGTAACAATCAAAGCCTCCCAGGGTAATTGCCCTATCCTAGAAACTATCATTAAGTATCTTTGTACAACAAACAATTACTAGAATTCATTAAGATCAAACTGATTTCAACACACATTTTATTTTTCAACGAATTTCATTCAAGAGAGCTGCATAATCGGTAAAAAACGATGGATGTTAGAGACCCAGAGTTAATTGCACAGGCGTTATTATACGCGCCTGGCAAGATTCGAACTTGCGGCCTACGGATTAGAAGTCCGTTGCTCTATCCAGCTGAGCTACAGGCGCGTGGTTCACATTATAACGGTTTTTTTGCATCCTTTTCAATACTATCCTTAGATTCAATTATCTCTGAATGATAATATTCCTACTGAAGATCAATGCGGTTTTTTTCATTATATTATTGCAAAAAAATGGAAAGAAGGTTATCTTTTAAGGCTTTACGAGTTTATGACAATAATTGAACAACTTTATGATACAGCACGAGGTGATGAATGGGCAGTGTTTTAAAATGGAGAAAAAAGAAAATCAGGAAGCACAAATACAGGAAGCTAAGAAGAAGGACCAGGCATCAGAGGAGAAAGTAGAGATCTTATAACTTTCATATTCTCTTCGTCCATTTTATCGTTCATGGGGGTTTCCATAACCCCCTTTAAATTCTTAAAACGCATATCGTTAAGAATGACTTTGAATGCATCAGTACCTATTTTGCCTTTGCCTATATGCCAGTGCCGGTCTATTCTGCTTGCGAAGTCTGCTTTGGAATCATTTAAGTGAAAAAAGCCGATCTTATTTTCACCAAAGAGCTTGTAAATATGGGTGACAACTCTCTGCCATGATTCAGGGGTACGAATATCGTATCCTGAAGCAAACAAATGGGCTGTATCGATGCACAAAAAGACTTTTTTCTTCTCCTCTATCTTCTCATAGATTATGGATAGTTCTTCAAAAGTACTCCCCAGGCTATGGCCCTGACCTGCTGAATTTTCCATGTAAATATTGATCCCGTATTCTGATATTACACGATTGATGGCATTTGCAACCATTTTCATTCCTTTTAGCTTCTCATGATGGGCTCCACAATGGACAATCATTGCATTGAGTCCAAGGTTGACGCAAAGCTCAACTTCATGCATAAGTCCTTTTATGTTTTCCTCATTTTCATCAATTTTTGCAAGATTTGGTAAATACGTTAAATGAGCAAAAACCGGAATTTCATAGATAAGCTTTTGAAAGGCTTCGAAGTCGTTGTCGGTCCATGTCTTTTTTTTCCATGAACGGGGATTCTTTAGAAAGATTTGGATTACTTCACAACCAAGTCTGTTTGCCTCCTTTAAGGTCCATTCGAAGCCCCGTGCTATTGAAATATGGAAGCCGATGCGCATCCTTGATTATACCTTTAGTTGATAAAAGGATTAAAAAATATTTTATAAATTACTTGCAAAAAGAATAAGAAAGTTACACAATGAATAAGTTTATGGAAAAAGATCTCGTTGGAATAATCGTTGGAGGCGGACCGGCACCAGGAATTAATGGTGTTATAGGAGCTGCTACCATAGATGCCATTAACCATGGCAAAAAGGTTGTCGGCATTGTTGGTGGTTTTAAGAGCCTGTTCGAAGGAAACAAGGAAGCAATAATACCGCTGACCATAGAGCGCGTATCGAGAATCCATACAGCAGGTGGATCTATTTTACGTACGTCACGGGACAAGCCGGATAATGCACAGTCAAAATTCAAACACCTTTTAAACACCCTCAAACAAAGCGGAATAAAATATCTCATAACTATCGGTGGAGACGGGACACTCTACATGGCAAACTGGATAGAACGGGAAGCCCGCGGTCTCATAAGTATTGTTCATACCCCAAAAACAATTGACAACGATATCCCTATTCCAGGGGGATTTTCTACTTTCGGATACCAGACAGCACGACATGTAGGTGTTGAGCTTGTGAGCAATATAATGGAAGATGCCCGAACCATGGGCAGGTGGTACTTCATCTCAACTATGGGACGTCATACCGGACATTTGGCATTGGGCATAGGAAAAGCTGCTGGTACTACCATAAGCCTCATACCCGAAGAATTCCCTGAAGAAAAGGTATCCATAAGAAAAATTTCGGACATTCTCACGTGTTCAATCATAAAAAGGCTTTCTATGGGCAAAGACCATGGTGTGGCAATAATGGCAGAAGGTATTGCTGAAAAATTTGATCCGGAAGAACTGAGTAGGTGTGAAAATATTGAAAAAGATGAAACCACTGGGAAAACAAGGCTTTCTGACATCCAACTTGGTCGAATTCTCAGGATTTTGGTTAGAGACAATCTGAACTCACTTGGCATTAAGACTCCAATTGTTAGCATGAACATTGGGTATGAACTGAGAGCTGCTGATCCTATTCCTTTTGATATTGAATATACAAAAAATCTCGGCTACGGTGCTATTCGTTACCTGCTAAAAGGCGGTTCCGGTGCGATGATTGTTGTTTTCGAAGGACGCATCCTTTCTATACCTTTTGTTGAGATGCTTGATTCGAAAGGAATTGTTAAAATAAGGAAAGTTGACATTAAATCAGAGATCTATGAAGTGGCGCGAGAGTACATGATCCGCCTGGAAGAAGCTGATCTCGAAGGAGATCGTCTGAAGAAGCTCGCAAAAATCGCAAAACTGGAACCTGACGCCTTCAAAGAGCGTTTTGGTTATATAGTAAAATCCTCATTAGAGTGTTAGTGCGCGTCATGAAAAAGACTCATACTTTCATGAACCCCTTTTTATAGGAATAAAAAAGATCTTTACTTTCTCGTTGTCCAGCCCAAAAAGACCTGATAGAATTTCAAAACCAATTTTACCTTTATCTTTTTTCATTTCAAAAAGGAAGGCAAGACGCGTTTTCCAGTTCTCGCCAATCTCCTCCCTGGTGTAAAGACCATAGAGCAGGCTCACCATGTCCTTCCCTCCTTCTTTTCTTTTCTCGTAGAGAGTATATAATGGCTTGATGATCCTATTAAAATTGTCAATACGAAACGGAAGAAAAGAGGGAAACAAAAAGCTGTAATCTTCTTTTTCAGACGTATATTCAAAGAAGGGCCAGACATTGAGGAAAGATTTATCCTTTTCTTCAAAATATCTGTTTACAACTGCAACGCGTCGGTGAAAAAATCTTTCATTACGAACATACCATTCTGATTCATGATAGAGAGGACCCAAAATATTAAACTGTGTATCTCGTTCCTTTCTTTCGTAGCTGTAGAATGGGAAAAAACTGTATCCTTCTTTTTGTTCTCCTTTTGTCACTGAAATAAGATTCGCGAAGAAACCCCATCCAGTTGTATCCCTGCCTTCCACATAACTAAAGAATGGCCACAAGATGTTATATGAGACTGCCGATTTTGATTTTGTCCGGAGATAGAACGGGAAAGCATAAAAGCTGTCTATTGGTTCATCGGTATCAAGATTCTTTCTTTCAGTGAAAAAAATAGGCCACAAATAGAAACGAGACTCCTTTATGCCTGTCAACTTTCTCTCACCATAAAGAGGGAATATCTTGAAACCGGATTCAGTACCACGGTATAGAGAAAAGATTGGCCACACAACATTGGTTTTTGTTGCACCCTCTGATTTTGCAAAACTGTACATCGGCCACAGGGCAAACCCCATTTCGTCCTTAGCAAATCTATCGTAAAGTCTGCCGTAAAAAGGAAAAATACCTCCATAATTCCCTTGCCTTTTTGATTTTCCCCAAAAAAGAAGCATCAGGGAGGTATCAGAGTCGTCACCCAATCGTTTCGACCGATACAAAGGAATGAAATACGAGTGCTCTTGTGCGGCATATCCTAAAGGGTAAAGATAATTATATACACCACCATCGTTTGAATCATATGTTGCTAAAAGCGGCCTGAACGTAAAATGATCTGTATTATTCTCGTTCTGATACGCTATTAGGGGCCCTAAAAATCGTTTTTCATTGTTAAATTCCCATGAGATGGGCCAAATGGCGCAAGATGTACAGGAAAAAAGGGTGACAAGTATAAAAAGGATTCTGCACATTAAAAAAAGAATCCAAATATTGTTCCAAGTATGGTTATTGGTGTCATCTCCTGGAGACTTTCCGCGCCCTTCTGAACCTTTTTCAGAGCTTTCTCAGTTTCGAAATACAGGGTATCGTCTTTTGCCAATTTCCCAAGGGTCCCCTCACCCTTTTTGATACCGTCAGTTAATTCCCTTACATTAGCGAAAGTCTCTTTTACTTCGGAATACAAAGCTTCATCTTTTGCAAGCTTGCCAAGGGATCCCTTCCCTTGCTCAATATCACTTGTAATGTTTTTCAGGGATTCAACAGTGTCCTTTGCATCATTGTACAACTTGTCATCTTTAACGAGGAGTCCCAGAGTACCTTTTCCCTGTTCCACATCTTTTACAATTGTTTCCATTTTATCAGTGATCACAGCGGTGCTGCTTACTATGCGATTGACATTATCTTTGTTTTTCCCAAGGATATCCCGGAAATCCTTACTGACTACCTGAATATTCTCAATGCTTTTTTTGATATTTGTTTTATCAGCGTCCCCGAGAATTCCCTTGAACTCACCCATGGTGTCGCCAATATTCTTTGCCGCTTCATCAAAACGGGCAAAAAGCTGATCAAAATCAGGTGAAGAGACAACATTCGTAATTTTATCGCCATTAGCAAAATATTTACCTTCCACACCTGGTATTATTTCAAGGTACTTGTCTCCGAGCAAACTCTGTGACTTTATGGCAATTGCGCTGTCAACGGGAATTTTTACACTTTTCTTTACGAGTATTCTAGCTCTCGCCTTGTATCCGGAAAGACTTATTTTGTTGATTTTTCCTACTTGCACACCGGCTATAAAAACTGGTGTTCTTGTATCGAGTCCGCCCGCGTTGTCAAGAATAATGCTGAGTCCATATCCCTCCTCTCTTAAAAAACCGAATTTTTCTACCTTAAAGGACATATAAAAAAGGATCAATACTCCAATAAGAACCAGAATTCCAACTTTTAACTCAGTAGTAATGAGGGGTTTTTTCATAGCTCACCTCCAGTAAAAAAAGGTAACTTTGTGGCGTTTAAAAATTCCATGGCAGCCTCGTTTTTACTTTTTCTTATTTCTCCGGGTGTTCCCTGTTCTATGATTTTTCCATCTGAAAGCAAAGCTACCTTATCAGCAATTCTGAACATGCCCAAGATATCATGGCTGATGACCACATATGTTTTGTGCAAGCGCGTCTGGGTCTCTTTGATGAGGTCTAAAATTGTTAAAGATATTATAGGATCAAGGGCGCTGGTCGGTTCATCAAAGAGAATTGTTTCTGGGTCAAGTGCAAGAGCCCGCGCAAGGCCAACCCTTTTTCTCATACCCCCTGACAGCTCAGCAGGCATCTTATCTTTAAAGCGAAGCAAGCCAACCTGCTTCAATTTATCTTCAACAATTATTTCTATTTCCTTTTCTGATTTTTTTGTGTGCTCTCTCAATGGAAATGCAACGTTGTCAAATACATCCATTGAATCGAATAAGGCAGCTTCCTGAAAGAGCATACCGAAACTCATTCTGATTTCATTTAAATCCTTTTCCCTGAGCCGTGTAATGTCAACACCGTGTATCCAAATTTCTCCCTCATCAGGTTTTATTAACCCAATGAGGTGTTTCAGCAGGACACTTTTCCCTCCACCACTCTTGCCAATAATAACCGTTGTTTCGCCCTTCTCTATTTCAAGGTTTATCCCGTTGAGTACCTTTTGCGTACCAAAACTCTTATGAAGGTTAACAACCCGTATCGCTTTTTCTTCCATATCAGAACATGAATGATGTCAAAATGTAATCTGTCACAAGAATCGTCACACTTGATATCACAACAGCTGCTGTTGTCGACCTTCCAAC
>MVQO01000212.1 GCA_002067585.1 Syntrophorhabdus sp. PtaB.Bin027 | reverse complement strand
ACAGGAAGTGATACAGAGGTAAAGGAGAAAAGAGTGGGATCCGGAGAAACAGGAGCAGCATATAAAAAAGAGGCGGTAACCATGAACGAAGCGAGGGGGGTTAAAACAGAGATAGCTACTTTTGCACTCGGGTGATTTTGGGGTCCGGATGCCCGGTTCGGGCATGTGGATGGTGTAATACGCACCCAGGTTGGTTATGCAGGTGGAACGAAAAAGAATCCTACCTATTACAATCTTGGAGATCATTCAGAGACAATCGAGATCGAATTTGATCCTCAAAAGGTCACGTACAGGCAACTTATTGATATCTTTTGGGAAAGTCATGAACCAACGTCCCGACCCTTTTCTCGTCAGTATGCATCGATGATTTTTTACCATTCAGACGAACAGAAAAGAATGGCGGAGGAGACAAAAGAACAGGCAGAGGCGAAAAAAGGGCAAAAGGTGTACACAGAGATTATTCCTGCCAGTACGTTTTATCCGGCTGAGGACTATCACCAAAAATACTACATAAGGCGCTATGATGGGTTGGTAAAAGAATTGAGCACCCTTTACGCGGGCAACAGCAATTTTACGAAATCAACTGCTGCTGCGAAGATCAATGGATATCTTGGTGGTAATGGAACCCTTGAAGAGCTAAAGAATCAATTGAAAAACCTTGATTTGTCACCGGCGGTTATTGATCGTATTATTGTTTTGCTCAGAGGGGCAAGCAGGTGAGAAAAGGGCGGTAAGGAAGTAAAAGTTAGATGTGAAAAGCGAGAAGTAAGGACAAAATGTCGGAAAGAGAGCGTCGAGGGGGGGAACGAGGGCTGGTGCAAAAAAAGGGGGTTGAAAAATCAGGGTTAAGGGTCAGAGGGGTAAGAGGTTAAATGGAGCAAATTCGTGGACTGGTTCAAAGCGCTTAATATGAAAAAGAAACCGGATAAACCTTTTCAACCAGACCATTAGAGAGTTCGTCAAAAGCTGTTCAGGCGGGATTCAGGGTCCGTCGTCGTTCCCGTCCGTCATGATCACCACCATTTCCCCGTATAGGGTCTATTCCAATAACGACCCACCTTTCCTCAGAGGGACGATAGAACCTCTTTATTTTTCTCTTGTGGATAAACTGGTCCAGAATTTCACTGTTTATGTAATCGAACTTGTTGTTTTGATACTGTATGTGCAAAACCATATGTCTCCCCTTCGTACGGTAGCACATGACTATATTTATCAATTATTATACCATAAAAGACGCAAATTGTGGCAAAAATGGTCCCGAAAGAAAACAAGAAGTCTGTGCAGCAGTTTTTGTGGGTGCCATTGCCCATGTTTAAAGACTTTGTGCTGGTTCTTAAATAGGATAATGTCCTTGGCCCTGCCAGGAACAGCATACTGCTCTTCCATTCTGATGCAGAAAACAGAATGATTGCTCCCGGGAAGGTGGAAGAATACCCACCATTCAGGAAGGCCTTGGGACAGTCAATCTTTTCCCTTCTCACCCTGTCGTCCTATCTGGTAGAATAAAGAAGAACTTAAAAACTTATGGCTGGTCTTAAACTCTATACGAGCAACCGTCTCGAATCGCTCCTCGATGCCCTGGCATCTGTTGTTAAAGAACCCCTTTCTTCAGCCCTTGAGCGAGAAGTCATTGTGGTGCAGAGCAAGGGTATGGAGCGATGGTTGTCAATGGAGCTTGCCAAAAAGTT
>MVQO01000211.1 GCA_002067585.1 Syntrophorhabdus sp. PtaB.Bin027 | reverse complement strand
TATATCGGCCTGGTTCACAAACAAAACCCTGCCCTTTCTTTTTGTCTGTTCCAGGTATCGAAGAAAACGCTTCGCCCAGTCGATGTATGTACAATCTGCGTATAGGAGTAATATTTGACCTTTATGCGCCTTTTCATTGCCTCCAGGATAGCGCTTTCACCAATCCCATCCTTTTGTGGTTTCCGGAGCTCTTGCAGCGTTCCCGCTTTCATAATGATCAGGTAAAGCCTGAGAACCTCTTCTGCCTGACGCACCTGCCACTCAGAAGCGTTGTGTTCCGTTGTTAAAGAGTTAAGGGATTCGGGGATGAGCGCTCTTGCACCCTGGTCCTCTCTTTCATTGAAAAAGACGAGAAACCTGCTTACCCAGAGGGTTGTGTAGGATATGTTCTTTTCAGGCGCAAACCCATAACCATGAAGAAAACTCTGAAATCGGGTAAAATATCTTTTGACATCACATCTGGCAATGCGGTTGCAGCATGGGTCAAGAACGATCATCTGGCCTTCGAGATTCTCTATGTCTATCGTGGTGTTGTTCGGAAATACAGACCGGACTTTCTGATCCGCATGAAAAACGGCAACATGCTGGTGCTGGAGACGAAAGGCCAGGTTAGTGAACAGGATAAAGTGAAACATCGCTATCTTGATGAATGGACGCAGGCCGTCAACACACAGAGGCTTCGGGAAATGGCATGCAGCGGTT
Source organism: Syntrophorhabdus sp. PtaB.Bin027 (assembly GCA_002067585.1). GTDB lineage: Bacteria > Desulfobacterota > Syntrophorhabdia > Syntrophorhabdales > Syntrophorhabdaceae > Syntrophorhabdus. Next base: position 5,371 of record MVQO01000211.1, on the reverse strand, counting down.
GTCCACAACCCAGGCGAGATTCGGGATGTGCTGCTTGCACATGAAACGGATGAATTGACCGAACGGACACACAGGTAACAGATTATTCTGGGATATGGGCAACACTTTTGCATTAATTCACAAACATCGGGGGAGGTTTTTTGGGTTAGAAAGGAGTTACTGTTATTGACCAGACAGTGTAATTCATTGTTGAATATTTGAAAGGTATCCCGGCCCCAACAAGACCTGCCGGCGCATCGAACAACTTCTTCCCGAGATGGTAGACAGGAGTGACGATAACCGTGCTGAATATAACGGAAACAAGAATACCGGCAAACTCGTAGTCCCCAACAAAGACATGGAGGTGACTGTGAGCAACGGGTACAGGGCATTGGGCCCGTCTGTATCGGTCAGTATATATTTAGCCAGCCGGATATATTCAACACTGTCATTATGGATAACCTCGGGTACAACGAGAAGCGGCATTCCCCAGACAAGCACCGTAAGAACAATCAGGAACAGGAAGGTCCTGTCGTTTTTTCTGTCAAAGATATAGAAGGGATCATGATAGGTGTTGTTCATTGCGTCTGCCGGTAACCCTTTCCCTCCGCCACATAGAGGGACGAACGGTTGTAATTGATCTCACACATGGGAATAAATTTAAAGCAGCGGGAGCGCTTCGATTATGGTATCATGAGCAGGTTATGATAAACGCCCTTACGTTCGATCTTGAAGACTGGTTCTGCGTCAGCAATCTCAGCCCGTTTATCAGCAGAAACGAATGGGATCTTCAGGAGCAGAGGGCTTATCACAACACGAAGCGCATCCTTTCCCTGCTGAAACGTTATGATACCCGGGCGACCTTCTTCATCCTGGGCTGGATTGCAGAGCGACTGCCGGAACTGATCCGGGACATTGACAGTGAGGGGCACGAAATCGCAACACACGGGTATAGTCACAGGGTACTATCAGAGATGACCGCCGAGGACTTTGACCGGGACATCGCCCGATCAATAGAAATCATTCGTCCCTTGATACGGGAGGACATCATCGGTTTCAGGGCACCAACCTTCAGCATCCGCGCGGACACGTTATGGGCACTCAACGTGCTCAAGAAGCATGGAATCATATATGACTCATCGGTTTTCCCTATCAGTTTCACCGCCGGTTCCAAAGGAATTCCCAACCTCACCCTTGCGGTATTCAGACATACCAATGGTATTATCGAGTTTCCCTTAAGTTGCGCTGAAGTCCTCTTCCTTCGTGTTCCCTGCAGTGGCGGGTGCTTCTTTCGCCTATTTCCCTATAACCTGACAAGACACCTTTTGCGAAGGGTGAACAGAGACGGCCGTCCTTTCATTTTTTACCTTCACCCATGGGAAATCGATCCCGATCAGCCGAGGATGAAGATGCCCTTCATCGATTCCATGAGGCACTATACCAATCTTGACAGGACTTATGGTAGGCTTGAACGGCTGCTTCAGGATTTTCAATTCACGTCAATCAGAAAGGTGCTTGGCATATGAGTGACCCCCTGCTGAAACAGAAAGACTACTGGAACCGGGCAATAGACCATTTCGATTCCATTTACTCTCACGAGAAAAGTTTCATAGGCAACCTCGTGGACAGGCTCGTTCGCTGGGATATGTATAAACGATTTCAGTACACAATGGATAAAGCTGAGCCGATATCGGGCAGGACCTTCCTTGACGTGGGGTGCGGTACCGGGAGGTACTCGCTGGAGTTTATAGCCAGAGGAGCCCGGTTCGTCGTTGGTATCGATGTATCCGATAAAATGATCGAAACATGCAGGGAACGTGCAATGAAAATGGGTGCCGCCGACCGTACCGGTTTCCTGCTTACCGATCTCATGCAATACAACCCTGACCGGCAGTTTGACGTCTGTATCGGTATCGGCCTCTTTGATTATATTCGCGACCCTCTGCCAGTCATAGAAAAAATGAGGGCAACCGTCACCGGAAAGGTGATCATGTCCTTTCCTCTCCTCTGGACCTGGAAGGCACCCGTCAGAAAAGTCCAGCTCGGGCTGAAGGGATGCGATTCTTTTTTTTACACAAAAGGCCAGGTGATGGCACTTGTCATGGAAGCAGGCTTCCGTGATTTCACCATTGAAAAAATTGGTCAGCTCTATTGCGTTACTGCAATGAGATAACAGTTCTTTTGCCAACCGAAACTACCTGAAAAATATAGCCGTACGTCCTGGAATGGCTGGCGGCGATGTGCTTATACATTCCAAGCTGTGGCGAACATATGGTTTGTTACTATGGTTATAACAGCGATGTAACAAGTGGAAAAACGAAAAAAACGGAACAGACGACGCCATTCCCTGTATCTTCGAGACAAAAGGAAATTCAAAGACCTTTGGCAAGAATTGGGCACGTTTGATCCAGATGATTTATGAAGTTGCTCCCCGGTCTGCACGGGATATATGGGAGTTATGCGAATCATCAGTTTTATTGAAGATGCGAAGGTTATTCATGACATCCTCACACATCCGGGGCCTTGGCATGTCCGGTCAAGGCCGCTTCCGAAAATCAATGATCTGCCAAGCCGTAAACACGCCACTGTTAACCTCCAAATCCAACCACACTCTGACATTATCTACGGAGACCCAGGAATATAACTGGGGGAAATTATATTCAGACATAACTCATTTAGTAAAAAAGATGGGTAAGAGAACTGTCTGAATCCTCTTAAAAACAATTATTTTTCAGATGAAACAGTTGTAAGGTAAACAGATTTCTCATAAGGACGGGTGCCGGACTATGCCTCAAAAGAAGCCAGAGGTGCGCACCCTATATTTTGTGGTCACAATTTTCTTGACATACAAGACCGCCGCTCCTATACTCCCTTCCATAGAAAGCAAGCTCTTATCAATGGGGCAGGATCATAGCGATCATTTTAGAGCATACAACAATGAGTGACCAATGATGAATATATCACATTGAAGATCAAATCCTTTGAGTTCAACTTAAGAGAGTTGGCCGGCTCCATGGGTGATTTCGGCACACTCTTTCCGCTGGCAATTGGTTATATAGCAGTCTGTGGCCTCAATCCCGCAGGCTTTCTCGTTATGATGGGCGTAGCCAACATTGTAACCGGACTTCTATACCGGCTCCCCATACCTATAGAACCTATGAAGGTCCTTGCTGTAGTTGCCATTGCTCAGCACTGGGCACCGTCAATGGTTTATGCCTCTGGTTTCGGTATGGGCATAGTATGGACAGTATTTGCACTTATTGGGGTTATGAAATGGATCGCAAAGGTTACTCCCGATTCAGTCATCCGCGGCATCCAGGTAGCTCTGGGCATAATCCTGGCTATCGAGGCAATCAAAATGATATCCACATGGTGGATAATTGGTGTCCTCTCCATAATCACAGGTCTGGTGTTGGGAAGGAATCGTTATGCCCCCGCAGCAATCGTGCTTATGGCCCTTGGCCTGGTGATTATGATTGTTAAGGGGCAGTTCAATCTCGTTGAGCCTCCACGGCTGACCCTTCCAATCATTACAGGTTTTTCCCCCAGGGAGGTTTGGCAGTCATTTCTGCAGGCTGGTTTCGCCCAGATTCCCCTCACTGCTACCAACGCGGTCATTGCCACGTCAGCACTGATTAAATCGTATTGGCCGGAGAAACCGGTAAGCGAGAGCCGTTTATCATTAAATATGGGCATAATGAACTTAATACTTCCGTTTTTTGGTGGAATGCCCTTATGTCATGGGGCCGGAGGTCTGGCCGGACAGTATTATTTCGGCGCACGAACCGGAGGCGCAAACATTATCGAGGGTCTGATTGAAATCGCCATGGGGTTGTTTCTGGCCGGTTCCATTGCCGGACTCTTCTCTGTCTTTCCTGTTGCCATTATTGGAGCCATGATGTTTCTTGTTGGGGTTGAACTTGTTAAATTCGCCAGGGGCATTCATTGGGACAGGGACATTATCCCAATGGGCACAACATTGATCGTTTCATTGCTTACCAATATGGCCTATGGTTTTTTGAGCGGGTTTGTGGTGTACTATCTAATTAAATCTATTCCCGGGAGGAAAAACGCTTAAAATGGGAGTTACATTCAATCCTATCGGGATAATCCATACACCTTTCAAGGCCCTTGAAGGAATGCCGATCCAGCCAGCCGGCGCGGTTGGTGTGAAGGGTACTGTTGAGATGTTCGAAAAATATCGTCCGGGCCTGAAGGACCTGGATGGATTTTCCCACATTATACTTATATACCACTTCCATGGCAGCAGCGGGTTCAATCTTACTGTGGTACCATTCCTGGATTCCCAACCAAGAGGCCTCTTTGCTACCCGTGCACCCAAGCGGCCCAATCCAATAGGTCTTTCCGTTGTACAACTGGATAAGATCGAAAATGGTATCCTCCATATTCAGAATGTTGACATTCTTGATAATACCCCTCTTCTGGATATTAAGCCCTATGTCCCGAAATTCGATGGCCCGAAAAAAGTACGAACTGGCTGGCTTGAAAGAACAGGGAAGGTTGCCGCAAGAAAAAGGTCGGATGATCGATTCAAATAATACCTGGGACAATGAAGAAGCCAAAAAATGACTGTCTGATATGGAGGGGCATGTGAACACATTTAACCCGATTGACCTTCTCTTCAGTGGTATGGGAAAACTTGGTCCGGGGGACAATGTTCATACTCTAAATGTTCTTAAACTTCTTCCCAGACGCCATTTTGGCCTTATCGTTGATGCCGGATGCGGAACAGGTCGCCAGACAATTGCGTTGGCAACGAAACTCAACACGCTTGTTCACGCGATTGATGTGCATGAGCCGTTTTTGGCTGACCTGATACGGCGTGCCAAAACCGCGAGAATAGAGCATCTTGTTCAGGTACATTGTATGGACATGAAGGATATACCGGATGTCTTTCAACGTATCGACTTGCTGTGGTCAGAAGGTGCGGCATACAACATGGGATTCTCGAATGCGTTGATTACCTGGGCCCCGGCAATAGATCCAGAAGGCTTTGTTGTTGTCAGTGAAATGTCATGGGTACGCGAACAGATCCCTGATAAAGTAAGGGAGTTCTTTCTATCAGGTTATCCTGGCATGCAGTCAATTCAGCAAAACCTTATGGCTATTGAAAAAGCAGGCTACACAATACTTGCAACCTACACACTGCCCAGAGAAGCATGGGTTAAAGGCTTCTACGATATTCTTGGAAAACGGGCAAAAATTCTTGTCAGCCATCCTGATCCTTCCGTGAGGAGCCTTGCACTTGAGACCATTAAGGAGATCGATGTCTTTGCACATTCTGAAGACAGTTACGGGTACGTCTTCTATGTGCTTCAACGCATCTAAACCAAGCTGAAGAATATGAGATACTATAAGAATTGTTGCTATC
>MVQO01000210.1 GCA_002067585.1 Syntrophorhabdus sp. PtaB.Bin027 | reverse complement strand
AGTGCAAGTGTGACAGCCGCACAGACCGTATCCCCTGCACCTGTCACATCTGTCACGTCATCGTTTCCTGAAATAGGTATGTGATTGACTGATCCTTCCTTTAGGAAAAGACTCATCCCCTTATTTCCTCTTGTTATGAGTAAGGCAGTTACATCCATAATTTTTAAGATTCTTCTTCCAACCTCTTCAATATCCTTATTAAAATCTGTGCTGCAAAGCTGGTATGCTTCAGATTCATTGGGTGTTATCAGGGTAAAACCCTTAAAGTCCCTCAGTCTGTAGCGGGCATCTCCAACGACAATGGTTTTTTTTGCCACATGTTGCATATAATCGATGATAGTCTCGTCGACTGTACCATGTCCATAATCAGAGACGATAAAAGCATCCATGGACGGCCCTATCTCTTTTAACTTTTTGTAGAGAAGGTTTTTTTGAGACTTAGTAGGTAACTTGTTGCTGTCCCGGTCTATCCTGATAACTTGCTGTTTTGATGTATGTGTGTCTCCAGCAAGTATCCGGGTTTTGGTTATAGTCTCACCATTATGACGAATAAAGCCGTCCATCTCGACCTTGTTGAAACGTAAAAAAAAATCAATAAGCTGGTCTCCAGTACTATCGCTTCCAATAAAGCCAAGGGGAAATACGTGAGCCCCTAATGCAAGAAGATTATTAATTGTGTTGCCTGCACTGCCTGGATAAATCCGCTCTTCTTCATGTTGAACTACTACAACCGGCGCTTCCCGTGAAAGCCTATAGGGTCTTCCAAAAATATAGATATCCGCTATGATATCACCGACAACGCATATCTTCCTTCCATCGAAACGTTCAATGAGCTTTACTCGGTCGGACTTCAAGGATTTCCTCCAGTTTCTGAAACACGTCATTCGGGCTAATACTCGTAAGGCACACATGGTTCTTGTCGCATCTCTTTTTGTTGCATGGTCTGCATGCCACATCCTTTGAAAACACATAGGTACAGGAACTGGGATAGAGCGTATACTGTTCATCCATAGGCCCAAGGAGGACAACTGTGGGTACAGACAGAGCTGCTGAGATATGACGGGGTCCAGTATCATTCGTCACGACAGCCGCTGCTCTGGAAAGACACACTTTAAGTTCCATGATATCCATGACTTTCACAAAAACACGCTTCTTGTGTTCTACGTTTTGATAAATCTTCTGTGCAAGTTCTTCCTCACCGAAACCTGGCAGAAGATAAACATTCATATCCAGTTCTCGTGCAATCTTATTTGCAAGTTCAGCAAAATAGTGGTCGGGCCAGCGTTTCGCAGGTCCATACTGAGCTCCAGTGATAAATACTACATATGGAGCATTCAAGTCCACATACTTCTCGTCGAACCTTTTGTCCTCCTCCTCGGTAACCTTGAGCAAGGGCGTTGTCAAAACCCTCGTACCACCCATAGCGTCAATGATTTTTAAATAGTGTTCAACTGTTGGCTCAGGCCTTGTTACCTCCTCTACTTTGAGGGTAATCATAAATCCTCTTTGGTTGCGCGCATAACCTATCCTCTGTTGGACATCCCCGGCAAAAAACAAGAGGGCAGAGCGAAATGAGTGCGGCAGGATAACGCCATCCCTAAAGTTTAAGGCTCTGATAAAACTTACCGTATCAAGAAACGGGACCACCCCCTTGCCATCATAAGGGATGAAACGGTCAAAGAGACTATTACCATTATATAGTTGCAACGCTTTGTTCTTTCCAATAGCCCACAGCTCTTCCTTAACGTGGGCCCTGAGGGAATGGAGGAATGGTGTTGCCATTACCATGTCTCCGAGCCAGTTAGGAAGATAGACTATCGTCCTGCCAGTCACTTCTTACACCCATAAACCGATTATATTTTATCGTGTAGTGTATTGTTCCATGGTTTGCCATTTCTCTATCAAGAGTCTTCAGCCTTTCGGAAAACTTGGTTTTATTTCGCTGCCAAGCAGCCTCATCTGCATCCTCGACTTCTCTTAAAAGACCAGCATATTTCCCTTTGCCATCAATGTCAGCGTACCCATTTACAAAAAGACAAAATAGTGTTTTCAGTTTGTCTATAAGAAGATCCTCATCCGGTCCGAGATTCATGCATGTTTCATCAGTGAAGTTGTCAAGGCGGTCCATCTTCTCAAAGTCTATGGCCCCCAGATCCTTGGCTATTGTGTAAGCCCTGGTTCCTATAAAAGGAAAGAAGAGAGACCAGCGAAACCTGCCCGGTTTTATTTTAGCAAGGAGTTTAACCGTTTCCATGAGGTCGATTTTCTTTTCATCGGGTAACCCTATCATAACAAATGCGGATGTGTGGAGCCCGTGACGGTCTGCTGTTTCGAAGGCCTTTTCGATGTGTCCGTTTGACATGAAGCGCTGCAGCACTGTTCTTCGTATCCTGTCGCTGCCGCTCTCAAGACCGAACTTTACTATCCTGCACCCAGCTTCTTTGATGTTTTTCGCAGTTTCACTATCGAATATCCGCGCATGGGCATTACAGACAAATCCAATATCAGTGATCTCTTTGTATCTTCGTGAGAATTCTTTTAGCCACTCCTTGTCAAATGTGAAGATGTCGTCATCAAAAATAAACATTTTGATTCCAGTGTAATGGGATAAAAGGTACTTGATCTCGTCAATAATCTCGTCAACAGAATGCCTCCGGAGATAATCTTTGGGCAGATGTCCCTGTTTTTTATAAAGATCAATGATCTTATGGTTCAGGCAGTAAGTACACCTGAATGGACAACCTCTTGATGCCTGCAATCCCACCCAGCCATCCTTCGCATCAATCATTTTCTGGAAATCAAAGAGATGGTAATCCTTGAAAGGCAGTTTCGTCACATCCACATACGGCCGGAGAGGCTCTATAACCATACGGCCATTTTCTTTATAAGCCAAATTTCGAATTCCTTCTGGGCTGCCTTTCTCTACCAGTTCAAGAAACGCCTCCTCTCCTTCTCCAATGCAGAGATAATCAACACATGACTCAGCAAGGGTTCCTTCAGGATCCATTGTTGGGTGGATACCGCCAAAGATGATTCGGACATCAAGGTATTTCTTAATATCTCGTGCTATTTCAAGGGAATACTTATACTGGTTCGTGAGAACAGAAAAACCTACAATATCAGGCTTTATGCGAAGCACATCGGTTCGAATCCTTTCAAGATCCAGAGGATAACCGATCTGCTCATTAACATTCAGAAGATGGGTTTCAACGCCCTTTTTAATAAGAATACCCGATATATATGCAAGGCCATAGTTAAATCCTATCTGAGCATTAAGGTTTGGATAAATAAACAATACACGCATTCAGTTTCCTTTAATTTTTTCATACAGTTCAATCACTTCCCTTAGAACCTCATCCACAGCTATACCCGTGAGGCACCTACGTTCCTGGCAATTCTTGTTCCTGCATGGGCTGCACGTCAGATCCTTTCTGATGATTCTGTGTATAGGCCCATATGGCCCATTGACTTTGTGGTCTGTTGGTCCAAAAATGGCAAGAACCGGTGTGCCTGCCAATGCCGCAAGGTGCATCATCCCTGTATCACCGCCAACATACATGTCAACACGATGCAGGAGTGCAAGGAGCTGCGGAACGTCTGTGGAACAGGATAGCAAAGCCTCTTCTCCAGCCATTTTTTTAAGCCGTTGCGCTTCACCTTTTTCACCAGGGCCCCAAAGGATGATTACTTTTCCAATATTTTCAGCTGTAATGCGCCTGATGAGCTCAGCATAACGCTCCATTTCCCACCTTTTAAATGCGCTCCCTTTACTGGAAAAAGGATTTATCGCAAAAATAGGGGATACTACTCTTTCCCGGGTAAAGAATTCGTCAATATATGACTCAGCATCCGGGGGCGATTCCAGTTTTACAGCAGGGATTGTCATATCAACACCTATATGCCGGGGAATCAGCATGTTGCGTTCCATCTTGTGGAGCCTTTTGTTCTCGCATTCAACACACTCATGATAAAAAAGATGACTCTTTTCCTTTGCGAGGGTCTTCCCAAACCCAATTATCCTTTTCCCTTTTACCATCTTGGAGAAAAGCGCGCTTTTGATAATGCCATGAAAATCGAGAATGAGGTCATATTCTCCGCCTCTTAGTTTCTTGAGAAAACGCTTCGTCTGTTTCGTAGCACTGGTAAGATTTCCCTTTTTCATGGCACTTTGTATTGAACCTCTTGGAAAACGAATAACCTCGTCAATAAATCCCTGATGGGTGAGTAACTCTCCCACAGACCCTTCCACAAGCCAGGTAAGGTGAGCATGGGGGTAATACTCTTTCAGTGCTTTCACGGCAGGAATGGTCATGAGCACATCACCAAAAGAACTCAGGCGTATGGCCAGGATACTATTGGGGGTTGACATCTTTCAGGATTTCAAAAAGGCTGACAGGCATCACAACTGTCTTCTTGTCACTATTTGTGCAGATGTGTCTTGTCTTACCCTGGACGATCAAGTCCCCGTCTCTAAATATTTCGTAATGGAATGTGAGCCCTCTTGACTTGAGTTCAGTGATACTTGTTCTGACTGTGAGAAGGTCATCGTAGGCAGCGGTATTGTAGTATTTTGCTTCAAGATGCACAACAACGAGGTGAAAACCTGTTTCCTCAAACCTCTTGTAGGGAATACCCTTGGAGCGCATGTACTCTGCCCTTCCGACTTCGAAATAAATGGGATACGTCCCGTAGTAAACCACCCCCATGGTGTCAGTATCAGCATATCTGACCCTGATAGGCGTTTCAACGTAATCTACTGTCCTGTTCCTCCTGCCATCAGCTGACTGACTCACCTCAGAGAGCCCTCATATATTCAGGCCGTAAAAGAGCTGGGTCCTTTTTGTCCAACACATACTGTATTGCTTTGAGGGTCTTCTCTTTGTCTTCCGGTAGCCATGCTTTGACAGGGAGATAATTTGAGGCGTGATTGGAAGCAAAAAACGTATGGGTGACATTGGTATTCTTTATCATTATATACAGCTCTTCAAGCAATTGATAAGGGGTAGGAACCTGGAACGTTCCTCGTTTGACTTCTTCCGCAAGGGGTGTCCCCGGAACAACAATGACACTAAGCGCACCGGCATAATCAGGGTCAATGCGGCTTAAGAATTTACCAGTTTCTTCAGCATGAACTGTGCTTCTCTCTACACCGCCTAAACCCAGGAGGACAGTGACAGAAAGAATGATTCCGGCATCCTTAACTCTTTTCGAAGCTTCAGCGGTCTTATCCAGTTTGGTTCCTTTGTGAACCCTGTCGAGGGTTATTTGATCTCCAGACTCTACACCAAGGTAAATGATACCAATACCGAGTTTTTTGAGTTCTTTTAACTCTTCGACAGATTTTTTCAGGATAGATTTCGTGTTGCCATATATTCCAATACGTTCAAGTTTGGGAAATGAGTCCTTTATCAATTGAACAATGGGGACAAGCATCTTTTGCGGTATGATTAGGGCATCACCATCTGCAATAAAAACCTTTCTCACATATCGAGCATAAGCCTTTGCTTCCTCTACGTCTTCTTTTACCTCTTCAAAGCTTCTAACCCTGAATTTTTTGTCTTTGAAGGAACCACAGAATGTGCACTTGTTGTGGGAACACCCGATGGTAACTTGTAGAATGAGGCTATCCGCCTCGCTTGGTGGTCTGTAAATTGATCCTTCGTACCTCATTTTTCAATACGGTATAACCTTTCTCCTTCCCTCAGGAAGCCGTATTTTTTTCTCACGACTTCCTCAAGATATTCATCATCCTTCTGCAGCTTCTCAATCTCTTTCTTAAGAATCGTATTCTCTTTGTCAAGAACGCTAATGGAAGTATTTGCCGCCTTAATCCCCCGTTTAACCTTCAGATAACTCATAAGTCCACCATCGGAAAAAAGGAAATGGAAAAAAAGGATTGCTAAAACTACGACAAGTCCATACTTGCGGATTTTTTCTTCAATCATTGATGTATGGTAACATATTACTGACTGCAAGACAACATGTCAAGAAATGGAAAACATTTTGGGCATGGAGCAATAGACTTAAGGCGGTAAGTTCTGTTTAAGACTGCATAAAACTACATATGATTACTCAGGGGTCTGGGATGACGAAACACGAAAACTGCATTCTATAGACGATCGACCTGACATCTTGTTTGTCTGAGGAATTGCTGTCATTTTAACTTTGTAGATTCCTGGTACCGAGTAGGATCTCCAAAAGCCTATACCCCATTGGTACAAAGGCTCCTGTGGTCCAAAGGTCAAGGTTTCGACAACGAGAGGTTGAGAAAATTCCGGGCCCTGCACTCTAACTTTGAATTTAACAGCGTCACTTTTATTGAGTATTTCAAAATAAGCAATGTGTGCAACTTTTACTCCTGTTGAAACCCATGGAAAAATTGTTTTCATTGTATTTGTAGTACTTGTTGTGACATGGCACGTCAGCACCTTCATTTTAGCTTTGGATGACTTTACCTGGGTCCCTGAACCGTACACCGCCGGGCCAGTTATTGATAGATCGCTTACTTCTGAAAGCGGACCTGCAAAAAAAACAAGGGATTCGTCTTCCAGGGCTGAGCTTACGAGTATTTCATCAGCAGAGTCAGGTGTTAGAAGATCGTTAAGATTGATCATTTGAACCGGTTGATCCCGAACAACTTGTGCAAAAACCCATAAAGGACAGACCAACAGAATTAAGAGCGTTAATACTAGCAGTAGACTTGTTTTTCTCACGGCTACTTTCCTTTCTCATTTTTTTTCATACGTTACTTGTAATGCACATTGAATGCCTAAAATAATTATAAATGAATTCAATATGATAGGCTTGTTTGAATTATGTCATGGCAACGATAATTGTAGATAAATCATCAGTTTCTGTTGGAAGAAATCTTCGGTGGGGGTTTGTTGATATCCCTATACTTTACCTACTGCCGCCATATAGATGATGGTCTCATCGGTGCCATCAAGGCCTACAATCTCGTTAATGTCATCATCAAAAAACGCGCCTATGGCACAGACACCTAATCCGACCGCCTCTCCTGCCAGATAGAGATTCTGACAGATGTGTCCCGCATCGAGATATATATATCGGTAGGCCCTTTGTCGGTATTTCCATTTACTCCGTTCAAGAACCGCTGACCAGATGAAAGTTACCTGTGCGGTTGCAACGATTTCCTGGCCAAGGGCAGCTTGTGCGAGTAGCCTTGAAAATTTCCCTTTTTTAAGGAACTCCATATCAAACTTGCCAGGCCTGAAATGATAAATACCCTCTTCAAGACCCTCAACAAGCCTAACATTCAAGTAAGTCTCCACTGGAAAAAGTCCTCCTGCAGAAGGGGCTGTTCTGAATAGTGTTTCACCGTATTTTTCTGTGATTCCCTGGGTTGCCCACAAAAGTGTGGAAAGGTCACTCATAGCAAGGGGATAAGTGCTTCTAAAAACCCTCCTTGATCTGCGCTTTTGTAAAGCTTCCCAGATATTTTGCACACCAGCAAACTCAGGTTGTGAAAGACCTATTACAGCTATAGGACTGTCATAATTCTTGAACGGTTCAGGGAAGGTTTTCCAGTTAAGAGAATAATTTCCTATCCGATCAGGGGCGTATTTAGTCTCTTCTTGGAATTGATTGCCAATGCCTGGCTCCATAAAATCAGGCTGTTTCTTTTTTTGATTCATTATTGCCCTCCGAAGACGTCTGGATAAGACAAATGTCTAATGACTACCATTTGTATTATGTTCACAACTATACGCGCTGTCAACTTACGAGAAAGAGGCAATGTGACAGGCCATTTATGGTAGGTGATAGAAAAATGCTGAACAATATCAGTTGCTAGTCAATGTTTTTTGCTTATGGTCTATTTCTCATGGCCTTGTGCCAGTATTTACCTGTATAACCCGTTACCCTTGCTTCTCGATCAGCTTTTAAATTAATTTTGTTTCTTAAAACTTTTTGATATGATAAAAGTATAGTAGCAGGTGCTCAACTGAAAAAGAAAAATGAAATAGACAACTTGATTGCATCTCTCCAGAGCGAGGACTGGGAATCCCGACTTCAGGCAGCTGAAAACCTTGGGAAGTCAAAGTATAAAAAGGCGATAGAGCCGTTGATCCAGGCCCTCAATGACAGCGATGAGTATGTCAGGGAAGGTGCGGTTTGGTCTCTTGGGGAGATCAAAGATAAGCGTGCAATACCGGCACTCATTAAGGCCTTGAATGATCAAGACCAGTATGTCAGGGAAGGCGCAGCAATAGCCTTGGGTAAATTGAAAGATAAACGGGCTGTGGGGCCCCTTTTCCAACTCCTCAGAAGTGACTCCGAGTCAATGAGAAGAACTGCGGAGACTGCACTCGGCACCTTGGGCGAGTGTGCGACTGAACCCCTCCTCGACATGTTACATGATCCGGACTGGGATGTTCGGTGGCGTGCCACCCATATCCTTGGCGAGATAAAAGATCTTCGTGCCGTAGAAGCACTAATCGAAGCGCTAAAAGACGAGAATAAGTATGTTATAGAAGGTGCCATAACTGCCCTTGGAGAGATCAAAGATAAACGTGCTGTAGAGCCACTGATGGAAGCTTTAAAGGATACTAACAAATATGTGAGGGAAGAAGCAACCAATGCACTGGGTGAAATAAGGGATGAACGGGCCATCCATGCCCTCGTGGATGTGCTCTCTGATAAAGACTGGGGTGTGCGGTGGGGTGCAGCAAATGCTCTTGGCGAGATACGGCGCAAAGGTGCCATAGAGCCCCTTATTCATGCCTTTTCTGATGAAGTTCGGTATGTTCGAGAAAGCGCTGCTGCAGCCATCGTGAGAATAGGTAAGAAAGCTGGCGGACATCTCGTCCAAGCTCTAGGAAGCTCTGATCCAAATGTCCGTCGCTGGGCAGCCTGGACTCTTGGAAAATTGAAATACGAAAAAGCTGCGGAACACCTTGCTCTTGCTTTGCAGGATGAGGATGGCGGCGTTCAGTTTGCGGCAGAGGTAGCTCTCGCAGAAATTGAGGGCTGACATACCGGTCAGACTTGTTCAATAGCAGATCCTTACCCTTAGCCTCCTTTTACATCTTTTGAAAGATATTAAAATGACAAAAACAGGTGATGCAGTAATCCCCAAAAAAGCTATGACCATCATACTCCTCAGAGATCAGTATCCTGCAGGATTTGAGGTTTTTCTTCTCAAACGACATAATCAGAGCATTTTCATGGGTGGAAATTATGTTTACCCGGGAGGAAAGGTTGACGAAGAGGATGCTACTGAAGAAATCCTTGCCCGTTCACAGGGTATCTCTTCAAGGCAGGCCCAAGAGATTCTTGGGGAAAATGATGCTAAGATTGCCATCGCTTATTGGATAGCAGGCATTAGGGAGCTTTTTGAAGAAGCGGGGATTCTTCTCGCATATAACAAAGAGAAGCGGCTTCTTTCCATTGACAGCGAAGATGCAAAGCAGCGACTTGCTTTCCACCGGCTCAGTCTTCAGAAAGGAGAAAAAAGTTTTCTGCAGATAATAATAGAGGAAGATTTGACGCTTGCCATCGATCAATGTTTTTACTATGCCCACTGGATCACCCCCGAGGCTAGAAATGTCCGGTTTGATACCCGTTTCTTTGTAGCCCGAACTATATCAGGTCAAGAAGCAAGCCCTGATGCAAAAGAGACGACTGAAGGAGTTTGGTTGACGCCTTCCGCGGCCCTTCAAAAAAACTTTGAAGGCACAGTAGCGCTCAGCCCTCCAACCCTAAAAACGCTGGAGGACTTGTCACGATTCTCATCCATACATGACCTCCTTTCTTCACTCCCTGAGAGGAAAAAACCTGCCATTCTCCCTATTCTTTTGAATCCCCTGGCAGATGAAACGCTCATTTTTCCGTGGGATCCTGAATACGAAGACTTGCGGTCCGGCACATTACAACAGTCAAAAGACCACGGCTTGCCTTCATCCCCTTTGCAAAACACAACACGCGTTGTGTTGACAGATGGTCGTTGGCTGCCGTATGTTAAAACCGTTTTGTAGTATATCCCATTTAGTATGCAGCAAGAAAAGGTAAAACGCTATATGAGACATACAAACGGTACATTAAGACCCCAGTGATAACATCATGAAACTCGCCAAAATCGTCTTTTTCTTTGTAATCCTGTCATTTTTTACTGGAATTGGTTTTTTCATGATCTACCCTGATGTTTCCAAGCTCATGAAAGAAAACCCTAAGAAGACATCTTTCATGGAATATCGCGAAGAAGAGTGGGAAAAGAAAGGGAAAAAAATCAAGATCCAGAAAAAATGGGTTCCTTTATCTCACATCTCCCCATATCTCATAAAAGCAGTGCTCATTGCAGAAGATGACAAATTCTGGTCTCACAAAGGTTTTGACCTTGATGCAATTCGAAAGGCTCTGGAAAAGGACCTGGATAAGGGCAAATTTAAGTTTGGAGGGAGTACTATCAGCCAGCAGCTTGTGAAGAATCTCTATCTCACACCATCCAAGAATCCTTTACGAAAGGCAAAAGAGGCAATTATTACCTGGCGCATGGAGAAAGCACTCAGCAAAAGAAGGATTCTTGAGCTTTATTTGAATATTGTAGAGTGGGG
>MVQO01000209.1 GCA_002067585.1 Syntrophorhabdus sp. PtaB.Bin027 | reverse complement strand
CGCGGCAAACTTGCTCAAGGCCCAAGTCAATATAAGCATCCTTTCTATTGCAAAGTGCGCCAAGCGACCGACAATATGATTTTATGGCAAGGGTTATACTGTATTTATGAGAAATACCAAGGCCAAGATTCTGATGAACGAAATAGCCCCCAAAATCAAGTCTGATAGCGTTGTTTAGACAAAGGCCTATTATAGTTTACGATGAATCATTGACGCTAGAGACTTCCAACACCAAAGAATAAATCATTCAGATGTGTCATGTTGATGAGAAAAGTCACATCAATGGAATTGAAAACTTCTGAACTAAGCTAAGCGAGTCTTGAGAAAATATAACGGAATTGACAAGCAATGTTTCCATTTTTTCCTGAATGAGTGCGAGTTCCGCTTTAACTATGGAACATCAAAAAACCAACTCAAGATCCTAAGAGAATGGCGCTCAATTTAGAGCTTATCTACTACAGCCGCTTAAATTATGTTTATGGACCAATGAAAAAATGACAGAGCCTTAAGATCAAAAACCAGGCAACAGTGTTATACAATATAGTCTGTTAGCGGAAAAATAATCTTATGCAAAACATATTCCATTTCATCTCTAAGCTTTATTAAACTTTCGGAGTTGTTCTTCTTTGCGCCTTCAGCGTCTCCATTGAGGATGCAGTCGACAATGATGTCATGGTCATGTTGCCGTTGCGCTAAGTCCAAAGGTGGATATCGGCTGTGGAATCTGTAAAGCTGTTCGTTCAATTGATTTATTATGCTTATTGCCCGCGAATTGCTGGCCAATACAAGTATTTGATCATGAAGTTCATGATCCAGCTTGATCCATTCGTCTAAATCCCTTTTTTTTGCGGCGTTTCGCATTTTTTCTATGCATTTTCTGATTTGGTCTTTGCTTGATGCTTCGCGAAGAGCTACCTCGTTCATTATAATCCTTTCCACGACAATTTTTACATCAAATATTTCCATTATATCTTTTAATGATAATGAATAAACTCTCCATCCCAGTCCTTGTAGGTATTCGACGAAGCCCTCTCGTTGTAAATGCAATAATGCTTGATGAATTGGCGTACGACTCATTGATAGTCTTCGGGTTAGTTCTATCTCCGAGAGTATCTCTCCCGGCTTCAGTTTATATGACATAATTTGTTCTTTTATATGTAAATAGGCCTTGCTTTCCAAAGTTTGATTGTTTTTTTCTAAGTTTTCTGTATTCTTCATATTGATAATATATATCCTATCAAATAAGAAATTTCAAGATTTCCTCTTGTATACATAAAAATATTTTTGTGTATACAGAAATATGTAATTTTGTTCTTGACAAAAGGCAAAACAAGTATATGCTCTTGGTTAAGTACTACTCCGAAGTCGGGCAACAAACCATCAATACCCTTTAAGGGTAACCAGGAGGCTCTGTATGAAACGAGTATTTGGATTCTTGCTGCTTTTTGTAGTCTTAACTTCATTCTTGTCCGCCGCTCCACAGGATTTCGACGTATCATTCAACCAGGCACTCCATGACTTGCTCCCTGAATCGATTAAGAAAGCAGGGGTTATTAATGCGGCCACGAGCGCCGGATCTCCGCCCTATACCTTCTATGCCGATGATAATAAAACAATCATAGGGGGAGACATCGATTTAGCGTATGCGATCGGTAAGGTACTCGGGGTCGATGTTGTATTCACTCCGCTCGCTTTTGCGGGGATCATACCAGCCGTAATGTCGGGTCGTTTTGATATGTCCATCTCTAGTATGGGTGATACGCCTGCCCGGGAAAAGCAAATAAATTTTGTGAACTATTCCGTAGAAGGAAATGCGATACTTGTAAAGGAGGGCAATCCAAAAGGTATCAAGGTTCTGAGCGATTTGGCTGGTAAGCAGGTCGCAGTACTTCGTGGAAGTGTTATGCAAGGATTGGTGGAGCAGTTTAACGAGCGAAATGCAAAAAAAATCGATATCCAGGTATATCCAAATCAAAATGAGGCAAACCTCGCCGTCAAATCTGGTCGCGCAGACGCTACTTTGGCAATGGCAGGAACTTCAAACTATTACGTAAAGCATAATTCGGATACGGGGCTCCAGGTTCTTTTAAACGAGCTTTATGGTGGTGGCTATAACGCTATTGGTGTGGCAAAAAATAATCCTGCTTTATTGCTCTGTCTTGAACAGGCGCTTTTGAGAGTTATTCATAGTCCTGCGTATGAAAAGATCCTTACAAAGTGGGGTCTTGAAGGTGGAATGATTCCCGTTCCTTGGATTAATGATGGAGCGAGATTTGCTCAACCCAATGGTTAGTAGTGGTTTGAAGAAATCTTGATGTCGTTGACAGAAGGATAATAGAAATAAACAGTTTATTTCTTGCCACATCAATGATCTATCGAAGGGAATTTGGTTTTTATTTGAAATCTTTTATGACGACTATACATCTTAAGGAAGGGGAAATTAATGAATCGCCGAATTTCGATTGAGGTACTTGGTACAAATGTCAAAGCTATTGCCGAACTTTATGAAGATGATGCCCCAAAAACTTGCGAAACGCTATGGGGAGCGCTTAAAAACCCTTTAGAGGCAAAAGCGATACATGCCATGTACGCCGGACCTGAAGTATTTATAAGTGATTTCCCAGAGTCGAACAAAACATTCGATCCAAAAGCTCTCCCTCTCGAGAATGCTACCGCCTATCCTTCTCCTGGAGACATCGGATGGTTGTATATCCCTCCCCATAATGAAAGGGGACAACGAAAAGAGATTTGGGATTTTGCTTTTGTGTATGGAAGGGGTGTTACGTTTGATTCTGTACTCGGAATAAGGCCGATAACTGTCTGGGCTCATATCGTCGAAGGTCTTGATGAGTTTGCCGTACAGTGCGCAAGAATTCGGTCAGATGATGGTCCTAAAGTTCTGAGGGTGAAAAGAGTAGAGAGGTAATAAACTTAGCAGTAGGTACAGATTGTACCTACTGCTATCTTTTAATTGAAAATGAAACAGACACGTAATTATCTCTCAAGTTTTTATTTATGCTTTATAAGGTTAAAAAGTATTAAGAATAGTTTGTTTATTGTGGTTGCTATGGGGCATAGGGTAAAGTAAGGAATTGGATTTTTGCAAGCTAAGGAGACATCATGGTTAAAATAAAAAATGCTGAAAAAGAAACCGCTTCTGGTGTTTCCACAAATCTGAAATACATAAAAACAAAACCATGGGGAAGTTGGATTGCCGCCGCAATACTTGCGGTACTGCTCGCGCTTTTATTATGGGCAGTGGCGGTGAATCCGAATATTAAATGGCCAAAACTCGGTGAGTACCTTTTTGACAAAGCGATAATGCAAGGATTTTCGATAACCATAAGACTTACCATACTTTCTATGGTTATTGGTATAGTTTTGGGTGTGATTTTGGCGCTTATGAAATTATCTACGAATACGGTGCTTAGGGTAACCAGCAGTGCCTACATTTGGGTGTTGCGCGGAACGCCTGTATTGGTTCAGTTAATCTTCTGGTACAATATGGCATTGATATTTCCCAGAATAGGTATTGGTTCGTTTAGTCTGAATACCAATCATGTAATAACCACCTTTGGCGCGGCCATATTGGCGCTCGGATTAAACGAGGGCGCGTATATGGCAGAAATTGTAAGAGCTGGATTTCTTTCTGTAGCACGAGGTCAGATGGACGCGGCTTTAGCTACCGGCTTAACTCGCCGTCAGGCAATGCGATACATTATTATCCCCCAATCACTTCGTGTAATAATTCCCCCTACTGGAAATCAGACCATTGGCATGCTGAAAACCACCTCTCTCGCTTCAGTAATTGCGGCGCAAGATCTTCTTACTGTGACTGAAAATATCTATGCCAAGACTTTTTTGGTGATCGAGCTATTGATTGTGGCAAGCATTTGGTATTTGGTTGGAACGACAATCGCTAGTATTGGTCAATACTTTATCGAGAGGAAATTCGGCGCTGGATCAACAACTACAGGTGTTAAAATGTCTGATTTTTTACGTGAGCGAATGTTGAGCAGTACACGGGCATTGAGTGCGTTGAGCTACCTTAACAAGGAGTGATAATCGTGTCGGACAAAATCTTGCTTGAAGCTCGTGGCGTTGAGAAATCTTTCGGGCACATTAAAGTTATTAGAGGCCTGGATTTGAAAGTTAGAGAAGGCGAGACTGTGTGCATTATCGGTCCTTCTGGAGGAGGGAAAAGCACATTTCTTAGATGCGTAAACTTCCTCGAAAAAATTGATCGTGGCGCGTTATTATTTAAGGGACAGTTAGTCGGATATTCCAAACATGGCAGCATTCTCAGGGATTGGAATGAACACGAAGCAGCCTCCTATCGTGTGAAAGTCGGTATGGTTTTCCAGCATTTCAATCTCTATAACAACATGACCGCCGGCGCTAACGTCGCTATTGGGCCTAGAGTTGTAAACGGAGAATCGCAAGGTAAAGCAATGGAGCGTGCCAAAATTCTATTGGAAAAAGTTGGCTTGATTGAAAAAATCAATTCATATCCCAGTCAACTCTCCGGTGGGCAGCAACAGCGCGTAGCGATTGCCCGGGCTCTCGCAATGGAACCTGAGATAATGCTTTTCGACGAAGCCACCTCCGCGCTGGATCCCGAATTAGTAGGAGAAGTTCTGCAGGTGATGAAAGATCTGGCGACTGAAGGTATGACGATGCTAGTCGTAACACACGAAATTGGCTTTGCACGCCAGGTCGGGGACACTTTGATTTTTATGGATCAAGGCGTAGTTGCTGAAAAGGGAGATCCGAAAGAAATGATATCCAATCCAAAATGCCAGCGTACAAAGGAATTTTTATCAACGGTGTTATAGATTCATATTTGATTTTTGACATTATGGTTATGAATTTACAATAATTTATCAGGAGGAATTTATGAAGATCAACGTTTTGTATGTGGGCGATACTCAAGTCAACGTGTCGACATCGATCAAAGGCATTGATAGTTGGACATTCACTTACTATTCAGATTCCGCGCATTATTTAAGAGACGCGCTTAATGCAGCCCCAGATATCAATCTTGTCCATATCAGATCGAGCGAATCCATACGAGACATGCCATCAACGGTTGAAGAGTTTAAAAAATACGATTGTGTGATTCTTAGCGATTTGGGGTTCAATAGCGTAAACTTGCAACCCGGGAATACACAACCCTTTAAGGTTCCCATGGGTCCCGATCGTATTCAGGGACTTCATGATTACGTCGTTCAGGGCGGCGGATTCATGATGATTGGCGGTTGGCTTAGCTTTTCCGGTATTCAGGGAAAGGGTCTTTGGGGTGGAACGAAAATTGAGGAAATAATGCCGGTTACATGCGAGCCTCGCGGAGTCGACGATAGAATGGAAATTACTCAGGGATTCAAGCTCGATTTCAACGACCCCGATCACCCCATCGTTAAAGGGCTTCCGTGGAATGAGTCTTATTTATTGCTAGGGTATAATAAGACCCACCTCCGGAGCGATTCCTATCTTATCGCATCGTATAACGGCGAACCTCAAATTGCCACAAGAAAAGTAGGCAAGGGGCGTTCAATTATTTTTGCAAGCGATGTGGGCCCTCATTGGGCCGGGAGTCTACTAGAATGGTCTGGTTATGCGGAATTCTGGCAAAGAATGAGTAGATGGGCAGCTGGTTCATTGGCTTGATGATGGTTCGGTTTGTTAAGTGGGTTCAGCGTTTTCTTTCATACCATATTGAGTATCGGACAAATCGCAAAAGGCAAGGCTTAAATAACTGATTTAGCTAGGCGGTCATGTTTAAACCTTGCCTTTCCCAGCTTTAATGGAGGTTCAGGAAAGTATTGTTTTTAGGTGTAATATGAATTTATCAAGCATTGTCTTAGGCATAGACTCAAGTACGCAAAGTACCTCGGCGATAGTTTTAAACGCGGCAAGTGGTAAAATCGAAGCGGAGGTAAGGGTAAATTATAAAAATGATTATCGTTTAAAAGAGTATGTATTAGATCCGACCACAATGGTTTTGCCCCCATTAGAACCCGGCGAAGCTTCTCAGCCAGCCCAAATGTATCTAGCGGCGCTAGATGCCTGTTTCAGTGACTTATATAAAAGTTGTCCAAATTTAATCGGTAAAACAGAAGCAATTAATGTTTCCGCGCAACAACATGGCCAAATATGGCTATCGGAGAAAGGTGTTCAATCAATATATAACTTACGAAGCCCTATGGATAACTGGAAGCTGACAGATTACTTTGCTGATGGCTTCTCTAGTGAAAGAGCCCCCATTTGGATGAGCTCGAATTCCCTCAAAGAGTCTATGCAAATCAGAAAATTTGTGGGTGGCCCAAACGCAATAACAAAAATTTCCGGCTCAAATAGCCCGGTCCGTTTCACTGGCTCGGTATTGGCACGGACGGCGTCTCTTTTAGAAGAAGCGTATAGAAATACAGAACGCATCCATCTCATATCGTCCTTTCTCGCTGCCGTATTATCAGGTGATCCAAATGCTCCGATAGATTGGGGGAATGGATCTGGCACTGGTCTCATGAATTGGCGTGAAAAAGTTTGGGATCAAGTCTTAATCGACGCAACTATTTCCTGTGGATTGCCTGATTCAAACCTTTTGTCAAGATTACCGCCACTATCAAGCCCCTTAACTGTCATTGGCAAAATTGCGCCATATTTCACAAAAAAATACGGATTTTCGCAGGATTGTTTGATTATCGCTTCGTCAGGGGACAATCCTCAAACTAAGGTTTTGGCCTCTGGAAGCATGCTTTCCCTTGGGACTAGTTTCGTGATAATGGGCCAAGGTTCGCAGCCTGTTTTAGAAGCAAATGCTATGTATGATGGTATTGGCAGACCTTTTCTTTTTGGATGCAGAACAAATGGATCTTTGACTTGGGATGATCTACGCAAACGAAGCGGATATTTATCCTCTGATTATCAAGTATCGGAAAAGGCTTTAGCGTCGGTAACTCCTGGTTCAATAACGCGAATCTGCCAACCCAGGGAAGAGTCTTTTCCGATTTCACCTATACTCGACATCGGGAACGAATTACCCTTCGCAGAAAATTATGCCGGGGTGGTGGATTCATCTCTCAGCCTTGTTTACCTAGCTTCTAGGTCATTCTCTGGTCTCGATTCGGAGTCAATTACCGTGACTGGGGGAGGATCGTCAAGTTATGAAGTTCTTAAGAGAATCGCTGGGATTTGGGGTAGAAAAGTACTGCAGATAAAAGACGCAGGAGCGGCGCTTGGAGCGGCAGTAGCGGCGGCTTGTGCATTGGTAGCTAAAAATAGCGTTGAAAATTTTATTGAAGTTATTCGTAATAGAGTTATTAAGCCCAGCAGGGTTGTTGACCCGGAAGACAAGATATATAACGCATATCATCGTTCGTCAGGATACTTGGAAAATTTGCAGGATATATTCCTAAACAGTATTGCCAAGAAGAGCGACCATTATGGAAAATAAATATACAATAGGCCTTGATTATGGCACTAACTCGGTGAGAGCGGTGCTCATAAACGTTGCCGATGGACATCAAGTTTCATCCAGTACTTATGAGTATCCATCCGGCGTAAATGGAATCATTCTTGACGAAAAAGAACCGCTTCTCGCGAGGCATAATCCAAGAGATTATATCAGTGGCATAGAGGCGGTAATTACGTCCTTACTTGATAAGGCAGGCCGGGAGTATAGCATTTTATCCGATTCCGTAATTGGCATCGGAATTGATTCGACCGGTAGCAGTCCGATGCCTGTCGATCGAACCGGCTGTCCGCTTGCTTTTTATGAACGATTCAAGGATGAGCCGAATGCGTACGTATGGCTTTGGAAGGATCACTCCTCTATCGACGAAGCTCAAGCGATAACAACACTCGCTCGTAAAATCAGGCCGTCCTATCTATATAAGACTGGTGGAAATTATTCAAGCGAATGGTTTTGGTCGAAGATTCTACACTGCGTACATACCACAGCAGAAGTTTCCTCATCGGCGTGGTCCTGGGTGGAAATGTGCGACTGGATTCCAGCATTGCTGGCGGGAGATACCACGCCGGGAAAAATTAAGAGAGGTATTTGTTCGGCCGGACATAAGGCTATGTTCCATCCTGATTGGGATGGATGGCCTGATCGAGAATTTCTCTCTCTATTGCATCCAGAGCTGGCCAGGATTGGCGAAACACTAGGGCGCGAAACCTTCCCTATTGGTGAAAAGGCAGGCCACTTATGCTCGGACTGGGCCGATAGGCTCGGATTGAAAACGGGCATCGCAGTAGCTGTTGGTGGTTTGGATGCACATCTTGGCGCTGTTGGTGCAGGAATTGCGCCCAATATTCTTGTACGAAATATCGGTACCTCCGCTTGTGATATGATGATATCACCTCTTCGATCAGGTCTTTCAGACGTTGCGGGCTTAGCTGGAATAATACCTAATTCTATTTTGCCCGGTTATTACGGCCTGGAAGCGGGCCAATCTGCGGTAGGTGATATATTTAAATGGTATTCTTCGATAATATCCGATAAATCATCTTGTTCATTGAATAATTCCAATAGTAACATGTATGAAAAGCTTCAGACCGATGCCTCGAAAATTTATCCAGGCGTTTCGGGATTGTTGTCGTTGGACTGGTTTAATGGTAATAGGACCATTCTTATGGACCAGCGACTTACAGGGATCGTTATTGGATTAACACTTCATACGTCGCAGGCCGAAATTTATAGGGCCCTGATAGAAGGTACCGCCTTTGGCGCGAGAACTATTGTTGAGCATTTCGAAAAATCAGGGTTTGGAATCGACAGGATAATCAATTGTGGTGGGATAGCCTATAAAAGTCCTCTTGTAATGCAAATATACGCCGATGTCTTGGGCAGAAAAATGGAAGTCTCAGAATCAAAAGAAACCGCCGCTTTAGGTAGCGCAATATCAGCGGCTGTCGCGGCAGGTAGGGAAGCGGGAGGATATTCTGATTTCTCCTCAGCAATTAAGGCGATGACGAGGGTATCTGGAGTTAGTTATTCGCCTGATCCAGAAAAGACAATGATCTACAATCAGCTGTTTTCGTTATTTCGCAATGCCCATGATTCCTTCGGCATTAAAGATAACAGACTCGATATGTACGCTTTAATGAAGTCATTGATATACATCAAGGACGAGGTGAGTAAATCTAAAAAAGCATAAGATTAATACAAAACATGATGATTCTAGTGGCAGATTACAAATAAAGTTTCGTTAGTTTCATGTAAAAGATATGAAACTAACGAAACTAAAATATTCAAAAACGATTGATAGTAATATTGGTTTTGTACTATTTCTTTAAAACCAAGGAATTTTTAACCGCGCTTTCGGCAGATATTCGTCCCCAAGTTGTACATAAGCTGTGACCAATACCTCCTATTGTATTATGGCCGGCGACATTTGCTGAACCGATGATTTCACCAGCTAAATAGCAGTTGCCTACCTTAGACCCATCAGCTCTCATCAATTGTCCGTCAGCATTAATCCTAGGTCCACCAGCGGTCATCATTAGATAAGGCACTGTATAAATGGCATAATAAGGCCCCTTGTCAAAAGTTAATAAATTCTTGGTTCTTCCAAACACCGTGTCTTTTCCCGATGCTATATCACTATTGTATTTTGTAACAGTATTGACAAGATTTTTTGTATTGATCATTTTTGATAACTCGCTAATCGTATCTGCTTTAAAAGCATACTTTCCTTCGGAAAGCAACTCGTTTAGTTTTTCTTTGTTATCAAATGGTTTTGAATTGCTCATCATTCCAGAGAAAAGGGGCTTATCATCGGATATCATTTTCTCGGATACTATAATGTAGACTATATTTTGATCGGTAGTTCTCCAAACAGTCCTTTTATCCATGGATGAGGCGACCGGTTCATTAAACAGCCTTTCTCCGGATGTATTTACCCATATGGCTCCATTATAGTTGATATTGCATCTTAGTGAGGCCTGGAAGCCACTTACAGGAACTGATCCGCCATAACAAGAACAATAATCCATATTATCCAATGCGGCTCCAGCGGACCTGGCAAAATCATACCCAGAGCCTATAGCAGTGTTAGGGTCATTAGAAGTTATGTTGGTGAAGTTAAATTCCTTGAGCCATTTTTCGCTATACCCATATCCACCGGTTGCAATAATAACAGAAGGCGCCTTATATTCCTTTCCATTCATTACGACACCAATAACATCTTTGTTCTTATTAAATAACAAACTTTCTACTTTGGAATTAACAAATAACTGCGTGGTTCCTTTCTTAACAAATTCATCCAATTTCGAATATATTGCCTCAAGAAAATACCTGGCTCCTCCCGATGCCGCTCCTCCTGCGGTATACGTGACTCTATTGGTATTCATGGTAAGATACCCGCCACTATCCACCTTGCCATTAAACTTGACACCCACATAATCCTGAAGCCAATCTATTGCATTGCCCGATTCCTCGGCATGCTTTCGAGCAATTACTTTGTTCAAGTTTTTTTCTCCACCACCCATGGTGATAAAGTCATTATAAAACTTGTCAGGACTATCTTCTATACCTGCTTCTTTTTGCATTTTAAAACCTGCGCCGCTAATTGAACCACCGGCAGTATTGGCTGAACCGCCTAGTTTGTCACTTTGCTCAAAAAGTACTACTCTTGCGCCTAATTCGGAGGCTCGTAAAGCCGCCGTACAACCCGCCAACCCGCCTCCAACAACTATAACATCTGGTTTAATAGTTACTGGGTCTTGTAGTTTCGCGGTTGTTGACTTTTCACTGGAAGAATTTAAATCCTTATCTGTGGTACAACCAATAAAAAGCAGGATAAACGCTGATAACACTAAGAAGACAATCTTCTTCATAAAATCCTCCTAGTTGAGAGTCTCATCAAAGATGTGCGCTGTCAACTAAAATCAGCTACGCATATAACGATTCAAAGAAAGTCAAAAAACAATGAAATCGTGTATTAACTTTTTTTGAATAATTTACATAAACTTAATTTACTGCAATAGTACTCATGCTATTACTGATACTCAAATGATTTTGACGTACACTAGATTTTTATTGTATTAAATACTCTTACCAATGAAGACCTTTTGATATCATTATCTTTTCTCAAGATCCGCTAACTTGATTCTAATAGGTTTCGATTTCATTGATGTGATTTTTCCTCAACAAATATATTTGAATGATTTATTCGATGGAGATGAAATCAGCTGATGCTCAATGCATAATAGCTCTGCGATAGGCGTCAGGATGGGTCAGGTTATGTGGGATGGTTCAAATGCGTAGTTACTGCGGATATGATCATCAGTTCCAGGATAAAGCATTCCAGAGGTCTTCTATATATGTTTCTCGTTAATATACAAGGATTTGTGATAGCTTTTTAGTATAGCACCGACTTTATCCGGAACAGAGTCATAAGCAATAATCTATTAAAATTTTTCCTTGACGAATCAATAATTAAGCATTAGACTCTTGTTGGATGTCCAACAGCAAGTGATGGGTATCGTTAATTGGGAAAAGGCTAAGGTATGAGTGATAATTCATTTAGCAGCCTACGCAACCCTTCAATAATTGATCAAATCAGAAAAAACTTACTTGATAGGGTTGTTGACGGAAGGTATAAGCCTGGTGATCGCTTGCCCTCCGAGCCGGAACTGGCGGGGATGCTTGGTGTAAGCAGAAATTCTCTGCGTGAAGCAATTACACTCCTTGAAAATGAAGGCTTCCTTTATCGGCGTAAGGGTATCGGTACTTTTGTCACCCATAGCGCGCCTATTATTAAAGGCGGCATAGAGCGACTTAAAGGTGTCGCCGACTTTATTCGTGAAAGGGGCTACATCCCAGGCAATATCATTGTAAAAATCGACACTGAAATATGTGATGAGGAAATAGCAATTATACTCGATATAAAACCTGGGGAGTTGATTACGTTCAT
>MVQO01000208.1 GCA_002067585.1 Syntrophorhabdus sp. PtaB.Bin027 | reverse complement strand
ATTCAATGAAGAGAAGACCATTGCGAAGGTCATCATCAAGGCACAAAAGCACGTCCACGAAGTGCTCGTTGTCGATGACGGTTCCACTGATTCCACTGCTGAGATCGCAAAAGCCCTCGGGGCGATTGTCATCAGCCACTCAAGTAATAGGGGCTACGGGGCAGCACTTCAGACCATATTCGATGTCGCCCGGAAACTGGATGCAGACACACTCGTAATTCTCGATTCCGATGGCCAGCACGATCCAGAACAGATTCCCGCCCTCCTTAAGCCACTCCGGAAAGGTGTCGATGTCGTGATTGGTTCCAGGTTCATCGGGAAGAACGGCAACCACATCCCCGCCTACCGGATCGTCGGGATGAAGATCCTCGACACTGCCACAAACCTTGCGGGCAACCTAGGCTTGAGCGACACCCAGAGCGGTTTTCGTGCCTACGGGAAGAATGCGATAGCGACCATCAAAGTGTCAGGAAATGGCATGTCTGCGGGATCTGAGATCTTATTCCAGGCACAAGATCAGCACTTTTCCGTTGCGGAAGTGCCGATTTCTGTTAAATACGATGTGGAAAAGCCATCGACACAGAACCCGCTCTCGCATGGGTTGGACGTGCTCAGTCACATCATCGGGATCGTGGGGTACAAGAGGCCACTTATTACATTCGGGGTGCCTGGGTGTATACTAACGGTATTCGGAGCAGTTACGACACTGTATACAGTTACTGAATTGTACACCGGAGGGGCATTTCATTCAGTTATGTTTATCGGGGGGATTACTTCGCTGATCCTGGGATTGCTGCTGGTAACGACAAGCTTGATTTTGAATAGCCTTGTGCAGATTGTGAAGATGGAGAAATGACCATTTGGAGATTTGATATAATCCGTATGATTTCGTGAGAATTGGGAATATTATAAGAGAGATAAGGGCTTCAAAAATTGTTTTGTGAGTTTTTTATGTGTGGAATTTTTGGAGTATTTGTAAGGGATCATTCGAATTTCTCAAATTCTATCATTAAAAATATCGTTAAAAACCTGTATACATTATCAGAATCACGAGGTAAGGAAGCATCAGGGCTTGTGATTAGAACCAATGATACAATACAGGTATTAAAAGAACCAGTTGCCGCCTCAATTCTCATCAAATCTAATGTATTTTCTAATATTTTTGATTCCTCAATAAATTCTAAAAGAAGCACTATGGAGTCGGGGAAGAGCCTAACGATTTTAGGTCATTCCCGGTTGGTTACGAACGGGAAAGTCGAGTTGAATTCTAATAATCAACCAGTAATTAAAGATGGTTCCGTTGGAATCCATAATGGGATTGTCGTCAATGACCAAAAACTTTGGAATGCTTATCCAAGCATTGAAAAAAAGTTTGACGTTGATACTGAGGTCCTTTTAGGTTTGCTCCAATTCCATCGGAGTAATGGTTCTTCGATAATCAATGCCGCAAAAATAACGTTCAATGAAATCGAAGGTTCCGCATCTATTGCCGTATTATTTGATGATGCGGATACGGCATTACTTGCAACGAATACCGGCTCTCTCTATATGGTAATGGGTTTGCATCAGGATATTGCAATATTTTCCTCAGAGAAATATATTTTGCAACAATTATTGGGGATGAAATTCATTAAATCTTTTTTTGATTCCTATTCAATAACTCAGGTTAAAGCCGGTACCGGCTGTACATTAAATCTCTCTACCCTGCAACATGAGGTATTTACTCTCGATAACAATATTTCAAAAGATATTCCAAAAATCGACCAAAATGAAGCTAAACAAAAAATCATTGATATTTCACTCCCGGAAGCAACATCTGTAGATGAGATTGATTCCCGGTATCGTCTTACTCTTGAAATGAAACAGGACATGCTGAAGGTCTGGGAGAGAATTTACTCTGATGAAACCCTCATCAAACGCTGTAAAAAGTGCATTATGCCGGATACTATGCCCTTTGTAACTTTTGATGAAGAAGGTGTCTGTAACCATTGTCGTTCGTATGAGCACCGTGGTTCGATTCTCAAAGGAGGGGCAGCACTTAAAAAAATTGTGGCCCATTACCGCCGTAGTTCTGGCGAACCTGATGCATTGATCGGTTTTTCGGGCGGACGCGATAGTTCCTTTGGATTGTATTATCTCACAAAAACCATGAAATTGCATCCATTAACCTTTATTTACGATTGGGGGATGGTTACTGACCTTGCACGGAGAAATCAAGCGCGAGTGTGCGGGAAACTCGGAATCGAGCAGATAATTGTTTCTGCAGATATCAAGAAAAAACGTGAAAATATCCGAAAGAATTTCGAAGCATGGTTAAAAAAGCCTGATCTGGGGATGGTCCCAATTTTAATGGCGGGGGATAAAGAATTTTACCATTATTTCCACAAAATCAGAAAACAGAATAATATTCAATTATTTGTCTTTTGCGGAGGGTATGAAGGCGAAGAAGCGAGTGGATTATTCAAATTAGGATTTTGTGGCGTCGACCGGAACGAAAAAGAAGCACTTTACAGGATGACGGGAATTTCTCTAAAAAATAAGCTCAAGTTGGTGTTGTATTATGTTAAGAGTTTTGTAACAAATCCTGCCTACATCAATAGTTCAATATTTGATACTCTATTCGCCTATTATTCTAGTTACATTTTACCTGATGATTACGTATATCTGTTCGAATATATCGAGTGGGATGAAGAGGAAATTGTAAAAACAATACGGGAACAATTCGATTGGGAGCTGGAAACGGATACCCCTGCAACATGGAGAACGGATGACGGGACTGCCGCAATTTATAATTATATTTACTTCACAATGGCAGGGTTTACCGAGTTTGATATTATCCGTTGTCATCAAGTCAGGGAAGGAAAAATTAGCCGGGACGAAGCAATGAAGTTGGTTATGGAAGAAAATAAGCCTAGATTTAAATCAATTGAATGGTACGCTGAAACAATAGATTTGGATATTAACCGGGCGATTGAGATTATTAATGGAGCTCCGAGATTGTATTCGAAATCAACAGTTAATTATTCTAATAGTGAGTATTTCTTATGAAAGATTTATTGAATCCAAGAACTTTCGCAAGATCCGTATATTATTATAGTCCTGAACTATTAAGGAAAATCTTTTGGAAGGTATATTTATTTTATATTCGAAATCGAATTCTCCTGAAAAATCCAAAATATGATTTTAAAATGGTACATGTCGATCCAAATTCCATTAATCTAATACGAAAGTGTTCGTCTTTAGGGGCAAAATTTCGAAATATTGGATCAATAAAATCAGGAGATTGGGATATTAAAGAAGTAACAAAATTTGAGGATTCAAATCATTTTAAAGCGATGAAAGATCACTTTTTACAAGATGTCCCGTTTTTAGAGACAAGTTATTATAAAAAAATTTTGAATGAGATAGAGCATGGAGAGATCCTTTGGGGTTGTCACAATAAAGACGAGTTAATGATTCGTTTCAACGATCTTGAAAAATTATATGAAAGCATGAGAGATCAAGGGTATAAAACCCAGAAACATATCGGAAATGCAGCATATCTCGACGAAATAACTATTAATATTGGTCGAAACGGAGAGCTTATATTTGAGGAGGGATTTCATCGATTAGCAATTGCAAAGATTCTGAAATTGAAAAATATCCCAGTAATTATCACCCAAAGACATAGTGAATGGGTTAAGTTTAGAAATGAAATTTCTTCGTATGCGGTCAGCAAGGATGAAGGTCGAATATACCAACCATTAGAGCATCCGGATCTTTCAGATCTTCCTAATAAATATTCTGATCATCGATGGAATATTATTTCTCAAAATTTATTACTTTCTTCTGGAATGGTATTAGATATAGGCTCACAGTGGGGTTATTTCTCACGGAAATTTGAACAAGCAGGATTTACCTGCGTTGCTGTTGAGAATAATCCCACGGAGTTATATTTTCTTGAAAGATTAAAAATTATTCACAAAATGAACTTTTCAATAATTTCTAAATCAATTTTTGACATTGACGAAAAAAAATTTGATATTGTTTTAGCTTTGAATATTTTCCATCACTTTTTAAAAACAAAAAATGAATTTTTTAAATTAAAAGCCTTTTTGGAATCACTTGATACAACATATTTGTTTTTTGAACCCCATGATCCTTTGGAAGATCAGATGAAAATGTCCTTTATCAATTTTAATAATGAAGAATTTGTAAATTTTATTTTAAGTAACTCATGTCTAAATCATTCTAAATATATTGGTAATGACGAGGGTAGAAATATCTATATATTATACAAATAATAAAACCCCGTAAATGTATTCTGATATAAAATAAAGGATGAAATATGAAGATTCTGTATGTAATACCTTATGATTGGGGGGGAATGGCTCATTACACCATCGAGCTTGCGAATGCAGTAGCAGAATATGAAGATGTAGCGGTTCTTGTTAGTAATGGGATTAATACAGATTATTTCTCAAATAGAGTTAAAATTTATCCAATTTTCAATAAATTGTGTTCAGATATTGATAATTTTAAAGATTTTATATCAATTAAGAATTTTAGAAGTCTTCTATCCTATAAAAATATTAAAATTATCGATGATTTAAATCCTGATGTTATCCATTTTACAACACCTATCAGTTTTCCTTTACCAATTTTTTTAAAACTCTCCCGATATGATAAGAAGTACCCGATTGTGTATACCAACCATTACATACATCAAGATTCTAATTTTTGGATAGAACATTTAGGGGCGTTCCAGTTCTTCTTAGATCAATTGATAAAATTTAAAAAAATTGTTGTTCATACGTCACGAGATAGGGATTTGTTACTCAAAAAAGGCTATTTTTCTCCAAAACAATTGGTTATCATACCGCATGGAATAAACAGTATATTTACTCGTTTCCAAAACGTTAATAAAATCACTAAATTGGAGAGGGAATTTAGATATATCTTATTTTTTGGATATATTAGGGAATATAAGGGGCTCAGATATTTGATTGAGGCTGCATCACAAATTAAACAACAGGGGTTCAATGTTAAGGTTATTATTGCCGGAGAGGGGGATATGTCTTCGTATATCCACTTAATTGATGAAGTTGGAGATTCGTTATTTGAAATTCATAATCATTATATTTCAGATTCGGACGTAAATGACTTATTTTTGAAATCTGAAATGTTAATATTACCTTACTCACAAATGACAGGGCAAAGTGGGGTGCTGAATGTTGCGCTTGCATACGGAAAACCAATAGTTACTACAAATGTATGGGGATTTGATGAAATTATCAAGGATGGTATTAATGGATTTATTGTCCCCCCTAAAAATCCCGATGCATTAGCAAATGTTATATGCAAGTTACTGAGTAGCGATGATTTATTGAAAAAAATGAATAGTAATGTAATTGAAACTGCAAGCGATTTATCATTAGATAAAATCGCCAAAAAACATATTGAGGTCTATAAGGATGTTGATAGTCCACGTTAATGAATTTAGTTTTTAATAAAGTACAAGAAAATGAGGAGGCGAATCCAATGTTAATTCTTGAGATTGGCGTCGGTAATAATAAAGAAATAATAAACTCAATTTGTGTCGATATTCGTAAAACACCTGCCGTGAATATTTTAGCCGATGCAAGAAATTTGCCATTTAAAAACGGCTCGTTTGATAAGATTTTTTCAAGTCATGTAATCGAACATTTTTCCCATACAGAAATTAGGTATCTATTAGAGGAATAGATAAGGAGATTAAAAAATGATGGTGAAATGGAAATTCGGTGCCCGGATTTACAGTTTCGAGCACTCTTTTTTGCTCTAGGATCATCCTGGAAGGATGTTATAAATATTTATGGAAAACATTATTATCCTGAAAATTATCATAAATGTAGATTTTCTTACAAATTACTTAAAAAACTGTTGAATGAATGTGGAATTAATAAAAAGAATACGAGACGGATACAAAGGAATACCATTTATCCCTAATGATTTGCATATAATGGGAATGAAATCTGAAAAAATGGTGAGTGATAAAAATTAATGACAATAAATCTTATAGTATCAATAAAATTAATGATGAAATTTGTATCATTACATCCCCCTTTCTCTTAAAGGCAGGAATTGCACCTTTGAAAAACCTGATCTCTATAATAACTTCGATTTCAAATAATGTGATTGTCATTTCAGGATTTCATGAAGAGTTAAAAAAAAATAGTGCGATAAGGTATTATTTTTCCAATAATATCGGGTATTGTTCGAATAATAAAAAAATTATAAGATTTTTATTAGCCAATATCAAAATTATATCTAGAATGATAAGTAATAAAAATGTAAAAAATTATATTTTTTTTTTTAGGGGAGGGGTGTATGACAATTCCAATTATTTTTTCAAAATTATTGGGAAAAAAAATAATTTATATTTCAGCAGGGTCTCTGAAGAAAAGGAATGATGACAATGAGATTATAAGAATTATCGAAAATTCAATCTTGAAAAGAATTAATTATCAATTATCTGATAAAATTTGTCTCTATTCAACTAGAATGGCAGATGCCACTTTTTTATTAAAATATAAATCAAAAATATTTATTTCTCAAGAACATATAATTGATCGGGAAAAATTATTCATTTCCAATCCGATAAATAGGCGAAACCTTATTGTAGGATATGTCGGCAGATTTAGCTCAGAAAAAGGTATCATAAACCTTGTAGAATCTATTAAACTAATCAATGATATCGAAAAAGATGTACATTTTTTAATTATAGGTGAAGGTCCATTGAAACCTTATATTGAAGAATTTTCTAAAAATAACCATTTGATTGATGTTCTGGAGATTCATGAATGGGTAGATCATGATAAATTGAATTATTATTATAATCAATTCAAAATTTTGGTAATCCCATCGTATACTGAAGGATTACCAAATGTTATGTTAGAGGCAATATTTAGTGGCACCCCTGTTCTTGCTACTCCTGTTGGGAGTATTCCCGATTATATTCAAAATAATCTTACGGGTTTTTTACTACCAGATAATTCAAAGGAGTCCATTGCAACAAATATTTTATCAGTTCTCCATAATCCGAACCTTGAAAAGATTACTGAAAATGCATATAATTCAATCAAAGAAAAATTTATACTGGAAGATAATATCAAGCAATATGCCAAAGTGATTGATGATTTATTGGTGGGGAATTGAATGAAAAAAAATGAAACTGGCATGAACTGCTTTGCGGTTCAAACCCGAGTGTATGAAAATTCCCATTGTAATCGTGGAATATTTTGCACCATTATCTGGATCTCTAGTATTAGTTAAGATAAATCCGATGAAAATTAGCCATAAATGTATGTAAGGGATAGCCCATATCGGGCTGCATGGTTCCCGATCATATATGTTCTTCAATGGGGTCACCCATGAACCACAATTCCGATATTTGGGGCATTAAAATGAAAAACGTGAAATAATTTTTAAAATTAATTATCTATAAATATTCTCAACATCCCAGGTGAATCTTGTTGAAAATCCTTCACTCACTAATCGAGAATGGAGCATTCCAAAAAGGGATTACCCCACTTATCATTAGTATCACTCTTATTTTTTCATTATTAATAATTGCTACAACACCCGCTGCAACAGGCGATGAAGTGTCAATTTATGGGGCGTATCCCACTTTTCTCTGGGTTTTAATTTTAATTAATATTTTTTTTAGTATTTATGCAATAATTCGATCTTGTGATAGCCGATTTAGTGGCAGGTTTTATGGTTATTTTTCAATACTCCTCATAGAAACAATAGTATTACTTCTCCCATTTATAAGGGGTTATTATTCAATGAGTCGTGGAGGGGGTGATATCTATGAACATCTTTTTTTGGCAAGCCAAATATCAAATTCCGGATATATTCCCCAAACAGATATTTATCCTATAATGCATATTTGGTTATCAATTTTACAAAATTTCTCCCTTGACTTTATTATTTTAGCATTTATATTTTCAATTGTTTTTTTTATTTTATATATTATATATTTATATATTTTTGGTAAAATTATAATTGGCACAGAAAAAGGCGGAGTCTTTATCTCGATCTTTGGTATTCCTCTTATTTTTTCCTATTGCCATTATGCGTTTTTTCCATTTTTATTCGCATTACTTACAGTCCCATTAATTTTATATTCGTATCAAAAAATAATTCAGACCCCGAAACAACGGAGTGGTTTTTATATTTGCTTGGTATTTCTCTCTTCTTTCATTGTTTTTTGTCATCCCATAATAACAATTTTTCTTATAATTATGTTTTCAACATTTGTATTTTATGAACTTTTTAAAGGATGGAAGAACGGACCACATCCGCACAAAATTGTAGCGTTGAATGTAGTGACCATAATATCTATAACCTTTTTTTTCTGGTTTGTTCATTTTAGATATTTTTTAAATACGACGAGATCTATTATTTCAGCACTTATTGGAGATAGTGCCCCACGAATAATATTCGATTATCAAATGAATATGATTTCAAATATATCAGTTTTTCAAAAGATCGAATTCTTTATTAAATTATACGGATCTATCACAGTCTATTTTTTTATTTCGTTTTTATTTTTGCTATTAATAATTAAGCAGTACTATCAATTTAAAAAAATATATGAAAATGACTTTATTTATGCGATGCAATTTTGTGTGGCAACATTCGTCATGATTGCACTTACTTTTGGATTTTTTGTAATTTTTGAACCAATTAGAGCGGCCAGTTATGGAATAGTGTTTGCAACAATCATCTGTGGATTGTTTTTTTATAGAATATTTTACGCTAATAAGTCAGAAAAACGAAAATTATCACTTATGATATCAATGACCGTAATCCTTAGTATTATTTGTTTGTTGGCCATGCTAAATGTTTATTATAGTCCGTGGAATAGTGGAACTGGATTTAATACAGCACTTCCATATGTCGATAAAAATGGAATCGATTGGATCTTAGAATATCGAGATACAGAAATCCCCATTGTAAAATTAGATGAACCTATGTCTCAATATTCTAATTATTATTATTATAAGTCAAAGAATGTTAAGAATTGTCAAAATTTAATTGAATATACAAAGGATATTCCATCAAACTTTGGATACAATACGGAGAGCGCAATCGGCAACACATTCGCATATCTTCCTGAAAATACGGTGTATATGGTAACAACCGAAAAAATGAAAATGACACCTTATGCGGTTCCAGTTGAGAAACGATATCAATTAAAATGGTTTATGGATAAAGATTTTTTCCGTTTGAAAAATGATCCAACAGTAAATTTAGTTTATTCAAGTAATGGATTTGGAGTGTGGAATATTAATATTCGATAAGTCCTCGATAATCAGTTCTTCTTGGATTTTAATCATCCTTTTTATATCTTCATTTAATTGCTAATTCATATATTTTTTCTAATTCAACAATAACATTGTTCCAAGTATATTTTTTGACAATTTGTTTATTATTATCTGAAATTTTTTTTCGTGCTAAATCATCCTGTAAAAGTATGAGTATCTTATTTGCAATATCTTCCGTATCTTTTACACCAACTAAAAATCCATTGACACCATTTGTGATTATATCGGGTATTCCACCTACATTTGTGGCCACAATGGGCAACCCACAGGCCATTGCTTCTAAAAGTACATTTGGCAATCCCTCTGAAAGACTTGGAAGGACAAAAACATCGGCATTTTGCATAAAAGTCAATACTTTCTCGTGAGGTACTTTCCCAACAAATTGTACATATTCTTGTATACCCAATTTTATTGAGAGTGCAGCTAAACGTTCACTTTCTTCACCATCACCAACCAGGATCAACCTTATCATAGGCATCCTATCATGGACCGTCTTCATGGCCATAATAAGATACTGAACCCCTTTGACAGGATACATGCTGCCGACAAAAAGGATATTTTTTTCACCCGGTTCTTTCTCGAAGTTTATAACTACATCACTATATTTATCTAAATCAATTCCATTTGGTATAACATAGATTTCCTTATCATAAAATTTTTTTAGTTCTATTCGCATATTTTCAGTTAATGCAATAATTGCATCCGCATTCTGAAGTATCGTCGGTATAGTTATTCTAACCCGCCGGGATGGGCGGTAAATATCACTACCTCGACCCCAGACAATATATGGAATCTTCAGGATTTTTCTTGATAAATACGCGGGAGTTCCAATTGTGAGATCTTGAGCGTGCACAATATCTGGTTTAATTGTGCAGATTTTAAGAAACACCAGTAACCAGAATGGAATAACTCCAATAATTCGTATTTTTGGCCATACAAACCGGTGAATATAAAAGCCGTTTTCTTTATTGAAATTCGGCAATCCTTCATCATGTGACGTTATCACATGGATTTCATGGCCTCGTTTTGCTAATTGTTTCGCCAGATTGGATGTTGCAATTTCTGTCCCGGCAAGCCATTTTGGAGGGAATAGCCCGATAATAATTGCGATTTTCACAGTTTCACACTGATAATAAATTGATAATTCATTTTTCTTATATCATTTTTTTTTCAATCATATAGTCTCATTAGATTTGCTTAAACCCC
The DNA here is from genome assembly GCA_002067585.1 of Syntrophorhabdus sp. PtaB.Bin027. Lineage (GTDB taxonomy): Bacteria > Desulfobacterota > Syntrophorhabdia > Syntrophorhabdales > Syntrophorhabdaceae > Syntrophorhabdus. The sequence goes on along the minus strand of MVQO01000208.1, from coordinate 8,437 downwards.
AAACATTTGAATCTGATGTGTAACGGGCGTAATATTTACCGGAATTTCTTCATCTCGACTCGGTAACTAAATCTACATTTTCGATAAACCTTAATAGCCGCCCGATCCGTTTAATGTTTTCCACCATTTTAATGTCTCAAATTGGAGATGATTTTTGATGTCTATGGATAATTTATAAAATATTTTAGATCTCATCGAGGTATCAACAATATATGAATTTGTAATTCCTTTAATGTCATACATTTCAGACAGTAAACCGATTTGTGCAATTTTTAATATTAATTCATAATTTATTGGATAATTTTTTGTCCAATAGTCAAATAATTTATTAACAACGTTCAGATTAAATATATTAAGCATACTTAATTTTTTAGGATTACAATATTTTTCTATTAAGGGATTCAAGTCATTTTTACACCATTTAGGATAGTCATGAAAATTTTTTGTTAACTTCAGGTTTTTTTCTATATCCCCATTAAATGAAATACCGTTTCTTGCCCAAGGGATCATATTTAATTTTGGATCAATAACCTTAAATAATTCCTGATAGATTTTGTTATTTCTGCACGTTGGATTTAACGACCAAATAAACTGGACTATTTCTGTAGATATAAACATTTGCTCCAAATTTGTCCATTGCCCTATATATCCCATTGCAGGAACAATCATTCGTCGCATATAATTTTCTTGTAGATCTAATTCACATAGAGCCCAATTATGTGTATCTTGAGTTTTTATAAAAGCACAATTTCTATCTTCTGTCAAATTTACTGTTAAAGAGTTGAATAGATCATGGCGAATAATCCCATAACGATTTTTAAACGTGTTCATTTTAATATTGTTAAGATTTTGCCCATTGAACTCTCCTCGTCCTATACTGTCACCAAAACTCGCAGCAAGAACAAGATTTTTTTTGTTTAATTTTTCAAACCATTTTGCGCCATGTAAATGAATTCCGGCAATTTCCGCTCCACAATATTTACAACTCTCAAAAATATTATCTTTTAAAACACTAGAATTTAAGGGAATATGAATTAAATCCCAATCATAAAGTTCTGCAATTTTTTTTGCATAAACAACATCCCGGCTATGCTCTATTCCCCATGTCACACATTTTATTTCAAATGAATGGTTCGGTTCAATTTTTTTAAGAAGACCCGCAATTATCCTACTATCAAGTCCACCAGATAATAAAAGATGAATTTTTTGATGATTGATAATATAACTCTCTAACTCCTTTATTAATAATGTTTCAAATTTTTGTGCAATTTCCTTTGGTTCCATTATTACGTTCCCATGAGGAATTGCGCTACGTCTAACAAGTTCTCCGGTATGGGATATTTGACCCCGCCATGGCAATCTATTTATTCCGGATACCAATGTCCTGTTGCCTGAAATCCAATTAAATTGAAGTAATGATGCTACTCCCACGGGATCAATAATTCTCTTATCATCGGGTAATAGGGATATAATTTCATTAAAGCAATCTGAAATAAAAATTTCTCCATCTGAATTTTTAATCCAATATGGACAAAAACAACCAAAATCTCTTGTTTTAAAAAATTCTCCTTTATTCAGTTTAATCAGCATTAAACCCCCCAAATTCCTGTACAGTCCTTTTTTGTTTAAGAGAACTTGAATTTACAATTCGAACAAAAATCAAAGATTTTTCTTTTTCTCTCCTTTTACATAAATGAATGGTGAAGTAGGTGGAATGCCCCCATAACATTTCATTTTGGATAGAGGGTAGTCTACGCAGCTCACAATTATTAATAAAAAAGGTAAAATAAATTTTGAAATTCTCTTCCATTTGGGATATTTCCCCCATGCTACAATACCAAGAGAAAATAAACCAGCATAATTCCCCTCAATATTTTGGAGACCACAAGATTTGTATGCCATGATTAATTCTGTCTTAGATATTTTTTTATGTTTTTTAAGTATTTCTGGATGATAGATCCAAGATAGTAATCCATGAATAGAGTACTTTAAATTTGGGATTGATGTGAATAATACACCCCCGGGCTTTACAAATCGAAGTTCTTCTTTCAATATCCCTGTAAGATCTGAAAAATGTTCAACTACACCCAGCGAATAGACAAAATCATATTGCCCAATCGTTTCATGATCTACCTGAAATATATCTTTGCAAACGATTTGTCCTACAACTCCTTCCTCTTTGAGACGCTGTAATGCAAGGTAACAACCCTCCTCTGAATAATCTATTCCAGTAACCTGTGCATTTGTTTTTTTTGCAAGATACGATAACCAAGTTGAATTCCCACAACCAATTTCCAGAATAGTTTTTGGATTACAGCGATGAATTTCTTTAATGAGAATGTGTTCAATTACTTGTGAATTATAACCTATAGGAGTCCAATTTTTTTGGACCATTTGGTTGCAGTCTGAATAATAATCATCCCAATATTCTTTTTTTGCTAAGTCTTGAATAGCCATATATCCATCGTTAATTATATTTTTTTGAGCACCCGACTCATCGCATCTGTGATGCGATCTCGAATTGACACCATGAAATATCCTGAATTCTGCTTTTGTTTTAGCACGTTTTTAATTTCATTAGGATTAGATGTTCTCCATCTCTCTAGGTTTTCGAAATAATGTTTTCCAACAACATTTATAAGAACTTCCCAAATCTGATCTGGGTGATAATCCTTTTTCCACCGACACCAACCTGCTAATGCAATCTCTCGTTGTTCTTCTTTATTATCCAAATAATAATGGGTTTTTTCTATACATTCATTGATATTATCAAAACCCACAACTTCTTTGTCCAATTGATAGATTTTTCCGAGATTTGCTTTATTATCACAAATCTGCATAACCCCATAAGCGGGTAATTCATAAGTCCTAAAATTTATAGGCCCCGATGAATTGTGAATATTCCACCCTATTTGTGAATTTCTATAAGTTTGCCACATCTCATTCCATGAGATATATCCTCGTGGCTGACCGCGTCCTGCTACAAACGCATTTGGAAAATATTTCATCAGTTCCTTTTGGCGCTTTTTCCTCCATGCAGTAACACCCCCAAGGAAAACAATTGGAATTTTCCTTTTAGATACATCAATAATACTCTCCTCTGTTAAATCGCTCACATCATCAATGGTACTTAGAGATCCGAGCGGCCAGAAATATACATTTTTCAGACCCCAACTCCGATACATACCCAGACACGCGATATTATTCACTAAATGTATATCAAACGCTGGTGCGATAGGTTTAGTTAGGATCTCAGTACTTTCGGGATCATCACCAGCAGAATATACTTTTAGAATAGATAATAATTTGACAAACTCGGGATGAAGGTTTGCTCCATTGTACAATATCAATACGTCCCTGTCAAATAAACAGTCCAAAAGAGATTCATACATTGATAATAACTTGGGATCTCCCCCTTTCCAACGTCGGTCGAGTTCTGGAAAAGGCAACCAACGTCTTTGCATAGATAGAGGGGTATTACAAAAACCTATTACGTCGTATCCTCTTTCCCGCCGCCTTTTAATTAATCTTTCATGCCATGAAACAACCCACTTATTGCTCGCACTATAAACCCAAAGATATTTAATCTTTTTATGTAAATCGTCAGACACGATATATTCCTATCCTTAAATTCCAAATCTGGATAATAGGAACCGTCAATAATTTTTTCCTCGTATAACCATTCATACCCGTGCAAATTTATTACCACATTCACAATATCTTTTTTGTATCCCAATTAATACATAATCCTAACTTTCCTCGAAATGTATCTCCAGGATATGATTTATTATAATTACCAGTCTGTGTAACGTTAATGGGGATTCGAATTGGGGATGGGATACATGTCCGTACATTATAAATTGTTGCACGAAGACGGATTTCATAATTAATAGGTCCGAGAATGTCCGCTGGGATAGTGGCACGGGATTTATATCTCCCCTTTTCCATGACGGGAATAGTATCGCTCTGTTCATCGTGAAAGCTCCTGAATAACAGGTTTTCGTCTGAATCCATAAGATCGAAGTAAACCCTCATACCATGTGTTCTCTCAAATACTTCATAGGTGATAACAATCTCAAGTGGAATTCCATTTTCGACGGTTTGAAATACCTGTATACCTTCCTGATACATTTCAATATTCTCCAGGCGAATCGTGGGGTCGGGAGGTAATTTGCTTATTATGGCATCAATATCCTCATTTGTGCTGATACTCCCAGATTGATCCAGATAGTGTGTAATTACTTCCGATGTAATCCCGTCTTCAACAAGATTCCCGGATTCTATCAGAAGTGCCCGTGTACAGAGTTTCTTTATTGCACCCATATTGTGGCTGACAAATAGGACTGTCCGCCCTTCACTCGCTACATCTCCAAGCTTCCCAAGACATTTCTTTTGGAATGACGCATCACCGACAGCAAGAACCTCATCAACCAGTAATATCTCCGGCTCCAGATGCGCTGCAACGGAAAATCCAAGCCGGACATACATACCACTTGAATAACGCTTTGCCGGAGTGTCAAGGAACTTCTCAATCTCAGCGAATTTAATAATTTCATCAAATTTTTCTTCAATTTCCTGTTTCCTCATTCCAAGGATTGAACCAGTCAGAAAGATATTTTCCCGTCCGGTCAGCTCGGGATGAAATCCAGTCCCTACTTCAAGAAGTGCCCCCACACGCCCATAGATATCCACCTCACCTTCAGTGGGTGTGGTAATGCGTGAGAGAATTTTAAGGAGTGTACTTTTCCCTGCTCCATTCCTCCCAATGATCCCGACAACCTCCCCTTTCTTTACATCAAACGAGACGTTGTTAAGAGCCCAGATCTCTCTCTTTAGATTATCAACTCCCCGGTAACAAAGGCGTCGGAACGGAGTTTTAACGGAATAAGAAATGGCATCCCGAATCGTGAGATATTTTTCTTGAGGCCCGCCAATTTGATACTTTTTCCCGAGTCCGCGAACCCGTATTGCGATATCATCCGACATTAAGATCAACTCGAATGTGGGATTTTGTCGTCATCTTACACCACGTCCGCAAAGTATTGCTCCATTCTCTTAAAGTAGAACAGGCCCCCGACCAGAAGGAGAATTACCACTCCGACTGACACCATGATCATTGCCTCCGGAGGATTCGTGCCGAGGAGAGCCCACCGAAATCCCTCGATGACGCCTGCCATTGGGTTCAAGCCGTAGAGAAGACGAAATTGCTCGGGGAGCATGGAGCTAGGGTATACCACGGGTGATGCAAAGAGCCAGATTTGGATGAGAAATGGAATGGTATATTGGAAATCACGATATTTCACGTTCAGGGCCGAAAGCCAGAGCCCGACAGAGAGCGATGTCAGTACTGCGAGAAGGATGAATGCAGGAAGGAGAACTATTGCAATGGTGGGAAGAAAGCCGAAGAAAGCCATCATGAGGAGGAGAATGACGAAGGCGACTGCGAAATCAACGAGTGGGGAGAGAATTCCGGAGATGGGCATGATTAGCCTTGGGAAGTAGACCTTGGTCATAATGTTTGCATTGCTCACCATGCTTGTCGTTGAACGGAGAAGTCCCTCTGCAAAAAGGGTCCATGGGAGCAAAGCAGCAAAATTGAAGAGAGGGTAGGGAATTCCCTCCGAGGGAATTTTTGCGAGGTTGCCGAAGAAGAGAGTGAAGATTACCATCATGAACAGCGGCTGGATTATAGCCCAGAGAAAGCCGAGTGCCGTCTGCTTGTACCGTATCTTCACATCTCGCCAGGTGAAGAAATAGAGAAGTTCGTGGTATTGCCAGAGCTCGCGGAAGTTGATAGGAACCCATTTTTTGGGGGGACGGATCTTAATAGTGGGTTCGGTATCAGGTTTCAATACTTCTCGACTCCTTCTTGTCGTGCAGCCTCGATCATCTGGATGCCCATTATAGCATTATCATAAAAAAGCTCGGCAGGATATTTCTGGTTGAAACCGATGCCGCCCAATTTTGCCGCCATGTGAATGACGATATCCTTTCCCCTGACTGCCTTCACACAGTTCTCCCATTTTCGAAGGTCCAGCTCATGACTGCGTGGGATAAAGAGTTGATCCATTCTCACGCCTCTGGATCCAAGTTCTTCAACGATATGAGATCCGAGGAATCCTGCTCCACCGGTGAGGAGAACATGTTTTCCATCCCAGAATGTCATTCTTCTCCTTCTGCTCCATAAATTTTATAAGATAATGTGAATTGGAGGCTGAGAATCAAATCTTTTTCCCTTTACTAAATAATATTGACCTTATTAAATTTTTGATTTATAAAGCGCGGTAAAATACTCCTGCACTCTCTGCAACAACATGGTTGATAATCCTCCGAACGTCGATAATGACAGGCATTCCTCTCTCCATTTTACATAGGGAATCTATTGGAATATGTCTGAACTGCTCATGCCCCACCGTGATCACCACCGCATCCATCCCCTCCTTCAATCCATCCACCGCCTCTACGCCAAAACCAGCCACATCCTCATTCGTGAGCAACGGATCGTACCCATACACCTCCACCCCGAACTCCTTCAGCACCCTGATCATATCGATGACAGGGGTTTCCCTGGTGTCCGGGACGTTCTCCTTGTAGGTCAGTCCCATGATCAGGACCTTCGACCCCTTGATCACCTTCCCTGCTTCATTCAATCCCTTAATTGTCAGCATCGCGACGTGCTCAGGCATGTAATCATTAATGGCCCGGCCGGCGAGGATGACCTGCGGATGGTAGCCGAGCTCCTGGGCCTTGTGGACGAGGTAATAGGGGTCGACGGGGATGCAGTGGCCGCCAACCAAACCCGGAGAGAACCGGATGAAGTTCCACTTGGTCGCGGCGGCGTCGACGACAGCCTTGGTGTCGAGTCCCATCTTGTGGAAGATGATCGAGAGTTCGTTGAAGAGCGCAATATTCAGGTCCCGCTGGACGTTCTCGATGACTTTCGCGGCCTCGGCGGTCCGGATGTCCTTGGCGATGTATACGTTGGTGATCAGGCCATAGAGTTCCGCGAGGGTTCTGGTAGTCTCTTCGTCCATGCCGGCGACGATCTTGGTGATCTTGTCGATAGTGTGCTCGTCGTCGCCGGGGTTGACGCGTTCGGGGGAGTAGCCGACCGCAAAGTCTCTCCCGCACTTCATGCCGGACTCGCGTTCGAGGATGGGGACCATGACCTCCTCGGTGAGGCCGGGCCAGACGGTGGACTCGCCGACGACGATGGCGCCCTTCTTTAGGTTTCGGCCGACGGTGGTGGTGGCGTCGACGATGGGTCCGAGGTCCGGCTGCTTGTTCTTCGTGACGGGGGTGGGGACGCAGATGATGACGATGTCGGCTTCCCTGATGTGAGCCGGCTCGGTGGTGGCAAGGAAGTTACCTTGGACCGTCCTGTTAAGCACATCCACCGCCTCCTGGTTCCGGCGGTAGCCGATCACCTTCAGATGCCGTGCGAATGCCTCGGCGAGGGGGAGGCCGACGTACCCGAGACCGACGACGCAGACGGTCATGTCTTTAATCTCTTTCCTGGGCGTGTGTGACATGTCCTCTCAAGAATAGTATGGTGGAAAAGAGACGATAACTGCTTTGTTCGGCTGGGAGGAGGGTGTCTTCTATGCACGGCAGTTCACCGCGATTTCATAGCCACCAGGGATAAATCACGTTCCTCCGGGTCCGAAGACTGCCGATTCGCTATGCTGCAGACATCATGTTTCCTTGTCACAGGGAGGTGTCGGTGTTTCGAAGCATCCTGCCGTCGTGGAAATCCAGCTGCGACCTTTTGACCGGTACTGGTCCGTTCATACCTTTTCAATCCGTTCCTTCGCAAGAAGGAGAAATTTTCCGGCAAATTGAATGGTGAATGCTGCCTCTTCCCTGGACACCTGCTGGACGCCATATTGGACATTATGCCGCGAAATTCTCATTTTATCCAGTGTTGATAGGAGATGCTGGAGTGGCAGGTCGTCGGCATATACGTGGCGGAGCATGAGGACGACGCATATATGGCTTCTTTCTGTGTAACCCCGGGAGAAGAGAAGTGCTCTCGCACTATGAAACGCGCTGGTATATGCGGCCAGGTGAGCGAGTTCATACTCTTCGATACCGTGTGTCCTTTCTGCGGAATGAACAAACCGCTCGGCTGCATCGATTGATGCCGGGACTCTGGCTTTCGCGAGATGGTCTTTGCGAATGAGGTGTTCTTCGAGGCAGGTGGCCCAGTTCATGGTTCTGCCCCCTGGAAAAGGACGTGGCGTGAAATTACGCCTGCAACAAATGCATCACCCCGCTGTTTCATCTCCTCCCAGCGATAGCAAGGGATGACCGTTACCTGGAGCTCGTGCCCCACTATTCCTTCAATTTCTGCCACACGCTCAAAATCAACATCATTCTCGTTCCCAAGGACGAGAATATCGATATCGCTCTGTTCATCAAATGTGCCGGCTGATGC
>MVQO01000207.1 GCA_002067585.1 Syntrophorhabdus sp. PtaB.Bin027 | reverse complement strand
AGACTGCTTTGTCCAGGCCTATGTCTCTGAGGATGGCAGAGAAGGATTCCAGGCCTTCATTGAGAAGAGAAAACCAGATTTTAAGGGAAGATAGTCACAAGTGATCTTTTTTGGATCAACAAAATACACATAGGAGGTAGTTACATGAAGACTTTTACCAAGGCGTACATCCCTTACAACGGCTATTATTCTACACCCTTTACCCGCTGGCAGGGTAGTATGCAGAATGAAAACGCGATTGAGTTAGGTGCCAAAACAGCGCGGAGATGGTTCCTGGAAAAAAAGAAGATTGATCCTACGGTCATTGATTATTTGTACTTCGGGATCAGTATTCATCAGCACCATCTTTTCTACAGCCACAACTGGGCTGCCGGGATGCTAACAGATAACAAGAAGAATGTGCCCGGTCTCATGGTTAACCAGGCCTGTACAACCTCTACTACCATTTTGAGCCTTCTGGCAAAGGATATCGAGCTGGGCGGCTATGATGTGGGCTTTGGTCTTATGGCAGACCGCTGTTCAAACGGTGCCCATACAGTATGGCCGAACCCGATGGGTCCCGGTGGCGAAGTTATCCATGAAAACTGGATGATGGACAACTTCAACAGTGATCCTAACGTAAAACCACCCACAAAGATGGTGGGAACTGCAGAGAATGTGGCAAGATTGGAAGGATTTACCAAGGAACAGTCCGATGCAGTGGTTCTTCGCCGTTATGAGCAGTACCAAATGGCTCTAGCTGATGACAGGGCCTTCCAGAAACGCTATATGTTCCCTGCAGAGGTGAAAGCAGGCAAAAAAGGGACCAAACTGGTTGAGCTTGATGAGGGTGCCACCCCAACCACCGCCGAAGGGCTTGCGAAGTTAAAACCAGCAGAGCCAGGTGGCATCCACAGTTTTGGCGCCCAGACATTCCCTGCTGACGGAAACGTTGGTTTTATCGTCACCAACCGTGACAAAGCCAAGGAATTGAGTGCTGATCCAAAAATAGAGATCCAGATTATTTCTTACGGTTATTCCCGTGTCAATCCAGGCTTTATGGCTGCAGCACCAGTGCCGGCTGCCCAGATGGCACTTGCCAATGCAGGTCTGAAGATCACAGACATGAAGGCCATTAAGAGCCACAACCCCTTTACCACCAATGACCTCAACTTTGCCAAAAAGATGGGCATTGATGTCATGTTCATGAACAACTACGGAAGCTCTCTGATCTACGGACACCCACAGGCGCCAACAGCAGGCAGGATTATTGCCGAGATGTTAGAAGAGATGGCGATGATAGGTGGTGGCTATTGTCTGTGGGCTGGGTGTGCTGCAGGTGATACCGGTGCATCCATGATTTTTAAAGTAGGTTGATCATTGTTGAAAAGGGATCGTATTTTCGCTTCCCTTAGTCCTTTAGGGCTGTTTCCTCCGCAGGAAACAGCCCTATTTATACTGTATTTTATGAAAAACCTTTCCATTTATATCCAAGAGCAGCATATAAAGTATATGGGAAGTGAGTACTCTGTTTCTTGAAATTGATGCTCGTATATGCCAAAGCACTACTCTCAGATTCAGAAAAAACCATTTTGCCCTTACCAATGTAGAAATTGTATTTCAAAAGGGTTTTTTTGTCATTACCAATCCTTCCTTTGGTCGGAAGGTAAATGAAGCAAACGGTTCAACAAGAACCTCCAGTACCTGACTGAGAGGCTTTTTATATTGACAAGCAATATGGACGAAGTTATAGCGGCTTTCTCTGATCTGTGTGATTATCTTATGGAAACTTAAGAAACTACTAAACCCATAACCAATGAAAAAAACAAGAAAAACAGGAGTAAATGAAACCATGTCTCAATAATCGCGTCATCGTGGCAGACAAAAAATTGACTCCTGTGTATGACAATAGTTGTTTATCATACATGAAAAATGTTGTAGAATCTCGCTAAATGAACCGATTAATGACGGCCATACTCCTTGTGTTGGCGATAGCATATGTTAATCCATTATTTGGTAAGGAATATGTTGTGAAGAAGGTTATTGATGGCGACACAGTGCAGCTCGAATCTGGCGAGACAGTCAGATATATAGGTATAAATGCACCTGAGCTTTATATGAAGGAAGGAGGTTCGGAATTTTTTGCAAAAGAGGCAGCACGGTTCAACAAAAAACTCGTTTTTATGAAGAAGGTTAGGCTTGAGTTTGACACAGAGAAGCAGGACAGTCACGGCAGAATGCTTGCCTATGTTTTTGTGAAGAACATTTTTGTGAACGCAGAACTTGTGAAACATGGCTATGCAAAAGTCATGATAAAACCACCAAACACGAAATATAAGGATGTGCTTCTTGCCCAGCAACAAAAGGCGGTAGAAGAGGTCCGGGGTTTATGGCAAGAAAAAAGACAAGATACAGAAACAACTTATATAGGGAACAAAAGAACATATACTCTTCACAGACCATCTTGTACTTACGTAAAAAAAATTCCTGATAAAAGCAGAATTACCTTCAGAAGCCGAAGCGATGCAATAAAAATAGGATATACTCCATGCAGGTACTGTAAACCATGAGCGAACAATACATTGAATACTGGGGTTTAACCCAGCACCCTTTCCTTCTTGCACCGGATAGTAAAATGATGTGTGTTACTGGACAATATTTCGAATGCCTCGAGCGTTTGAAATACGCCATATACACAAATAAGGGGGGAGTGCTAATTGTTTCAGAGGATGCAGGACTCGGGAAAACAACAATTCTCCTGAAGCTTATCGATGAGATGAAAGATGAGTATGGCGACGCCTTCAGGTTCGCCTTTGTTGACCAGCCGGCCTTAAGTCCTGCCCAGATGATTGCCCAGATAACAGGTAGTATTACCAAAGCGGAACCTCATGAAGATAAGCTAAAAAACCTTAAAATGCTAAGAGACGCCCTTCTTGAAGCGAATGAGCATGGTGGTAAAAGCATCATTGTTGTAGATGAAGCCCAAATGCTCTGTGAAGCACATGATGTTTTGCAGGAGCTCAGAACGCTCATCAATCTTACCCACAATGGTCAATACCTCCACACCTTTATTCTCTCGGGGCAGCGGGCCCTTTGGAATACGATCAAAGGAATGCCGGAGTTCTGGCAGAGACTGCCTGTTCGTTACTACTTTATCCCCCTTCGTGTTGAAGAAACAAAAGAGATGATCAGGTTTAGGCTCGCGAAGGCCGGTCTCGAGGAGGGACGGGAGATATTTGATGATGATTCCCTTGAGATCATCCATCGTTTTTCGCGCGGATCTCCAAGAACAGTCATTGCTCTGTCAGATCTTGCCCTCCTTGTGGGCTATACAAACCGTTCAGCCAAAATAACTTTCAAAGAGGTGTCAAAGGCAATCAATACTATGTCTGGCAAAGGCGAGACGCTACCTTTTATGAAAACAGAAAAACGTGAAGGTATGCCTTCCTTAAGTGCCCTCTCAAATCTTGACAGGGGAACAGAGATTGGTCATATACAGGAGGGGGCAGGGGTTGGTGGCATAAGGGGCAGGGAAGGCTGGCAGATGTGGTTCATGCAGTACGGTCAGTATGTGAGGCCACTTATCGCCCTTCTTGTTATTACCGCTCTGATCCTCTTGATTATTATGGGGTTTCGTTATGTTTTTTTCCAAAAGAAAGAAAGTGATGTTGCCGAAATAGCCAAGCAAGAGAGTGTGGAAACAAGGAGAGGTACACAAGAAGTTCAAAGAGAAATGACAGATACACAGGCAGAGAAGCCAATACCAGTGCCAGTACTGGAAAAAAAGGAAGCACCTTTGCAGGAAGTAATAATTCCGCCTGAAAAGCCTAAAATAGCTGAAACCCCTAAACCACCGCGCGAACCTGTGCAAAAAAAAGAACCGCCTTTGATAACACCAGAGCCCCAGGGTCCGGTAAGAGATGCTGTCATAAACAAGCTTGCAGCTAACATACGGACCCGCCCAGATCTCAATGCTCCAAGATTTGCAATGCTCTTTCAGGGCGAAACGGTTAGAATCATTGATGAGACGACTGACGAAAAAGGGGAAAGGTGGTATAAGATCATTGTACTTGGCCGGAGAATAGGCTGGGTATCAGAAAGCGTTGTAACCCTGAAGTAGTTGAAGGAATCTGTATTGATCAAGCAACTGAAGGGCACCTGTCAATGGTTATCAGCTCAATGGCCACCGAGAACTGAGAACGATTAATTACATTAACTGCTTCTTAGAATTCTTTTGTCGCCTGTGCGGATAGTAACCTTTATTTCATCGAGGTATTCCAGAAGAGGTATCATGTATTTACGCGAAAGATCAAGGACTGACTTGAATTCAGACGGTGTCATTTCTTTTTTTTCTGAAAGGTAGGATCGAACCTTCTTTTTTAAATCTTCTATCACATCACTGTGAAAGTATAAATCCCCTTTTACCTTTACTGCCTTACCCTCAAAAATGAGGCGTTCCAATACATCACGAAGTCTTCCTTCGGACTGTCTTACCTCTACCGCAAAGTCTTTTATGCCTGGAGGGGTAAAGCCATGGCGAAGGAGTCCTTTCAGTATCTGTGCTTCCAGGGCTTCGATGTCCTTATCCTTGTTGCGTGCAACAGACTTGATCTTAACTCTGTCCTTATCAACTTCGAGAAAGCCATCTTTCATCAACTCATCCAGGGCTGCCTGGAACACCGATGGATCTACTTTAGGCAATCTGGTTCTCAGTTCCTCTTTGGATACGCCAATTTTCAGGGGGTTTTTTTTATGAAAATCTGCCAGAAAAGTGCTGGTCATTTTTTTGTACTCTTTAAACCTGTCCATATGGATTATGATTTTACCGACCAACTTCACCTTGCCCTGACTAATGAGGGAGTTAATGATACCGGCAACAAACTGTTCATGTTTTCCTAACACCATAGCAAGAAGATTTTGGTTAACCCCTTCGTAGCCACCTTTCAGGATATGATATTCGGCTTTTTGTGCCCAATTGTTATCAGAGAGAATTGTACAGGTCGAGCTGAGATAATCAGCATATCTTTTATGCTTTCGCGGCATAATATCGAGCACCCTGCCACCGCCTATGGTTTGGATAGCATACGAGCCTCTGAGAATATATCTGTCATCAGGCAGCGCAACGATGGGCTGAGCAAAAACAAACTGAACAAAAAGCTCTTCTGCCGGCTCAATTAAATCTTTTGTAAGCAATACGAGCCTCACCTCTTCCTGGGTTGTAGCAATGTGAAACCTGAGAACAGAATCTGTTTTAATTGGTTTGAATGGCAGTTTTAAATACCTGAAAGACGCATCCATCCTGTTTGAGAGCATAAGGGTATCTGGGCGGCCTATAATTGTTCCTCGTTCGATTTCATTCCTCTCAATCCCTTGGAGATTCAGGGCTACTCTCTGTCCTGCTGTAGCCTCAGCAACATTCTCATGATAAGCTTGTATATTTTTTACCCTTGCCCTTCTATGATCAGGATAGATCTCAATCTCCTCCCCGATACGTATCTGACCCGATATACAGGTTCCCGTAATTATTGTTCCCAGCCCTTTGATTGTAAAGACCCTGTCTACAGGAAGCCTGAATATACCTTCTTTGGAACGCTCGTTTATGTTCTCTGCTGTCTTTCGTATTTCCTCTTTTAAAAGATCAATGTTCTCACCTGTTGTGGAAGATACAGGAATGATTGGTGAACCCTCAAAAGCCCTGCCTTTGAGGAAATCTTCTATATCTTCCCTCACAAGCTCAACCATATCATCATCCACAAGGTCTTTCTTGGTGATGGCAACAATGCCCCTTTTCAGGCCAAGAAGTTCACATATGTCAACATGTTCCCTTGTCTGAGGCATGACACCTTCATCTGCCGCTACGATAAGGAGGGCCATGTCAATACCCCATGCTCCGGCAACCATGTGCCTCACAAACTTTTCATGTCCTGGAACATCAACAATACCCACCAACAAATCTTCACCGAATTTGTAATGGGCAAATCCAAGCTCTGTTGTAATGCCCCTTTCCTTTTCTTCTTTCAGCCTGTCACAGTCGATGCCTGTGAGTGCCTTTATGAGGGTAGTCTTCCCGTGGTCAATATGGCCTGCTGTGCCGATGACGATTCGCTTTATCATTAATTCCTACTATACAACATTTTGCAGACCTTAACAATGTTCTGGCCCTCATTGCCCGTCCTGCTATGTGGAGTCTTTTGCGTGCGTCCGGTTTGGTTAAACGAATTCTTGGCTGATGTCGGCTGGATTGACTTCCGGGGTTGATTTCTGTTAATCTAAGGCACAAAAATTGCCTATGAAACATGAATCTGGCTGGAAGAAAAAATCTAAAACAGAAATAGCCGACCTATTCGAATTCTCAGAGGGATACAAAAAGTTTCTTGATGAAGCAAAAACTGAGAGGGAGGCTGTGCGCGCTATCCAAGACATCCTTTCCGTTTCTGGCTTCTCCCAGGACTGGGTGGCAGACAAGGCGTACAGCATCAACAGGGGCAAGGAAATCATTGTATTTGTAAAGGGAACACAAAGCCTTGCCGATGGTTTCAACATTATTGTAGCCCATGTAGATGCACCAAGGCTTGACCTTAAACAGAATCCCCTATACGAGGATGTCGGTTTAGGGCTTCTTAAAACACATTATTATGGAGGTATCAAGAAATATCAATGGGTTGCCACTCCTCTTGCCCTCCATGGTGTTCTCGTGAAACCAGATGGTAGAGAGATTAACCTTGTAATCGGAGAAAATGAAGATGAACCGGTTTTTTCTATTGATGATCTTCTCCCCCATCTGTCCAGAAAGACACAGGATGAGAAGAAGCTATCTGAAGCTATCGACGGTGAAAAGCTGACCCTTCTTTTCGGAAGCATTCCTTTAAACGGGGAGGACAAAGATGCTGTGAAAAAATACATCCTCAATATTTTGCACGAAAAATACGGAATTGAGGAAGAAGATTTCGTCAGCGCGGAGATAGAGGTTGTACCGGCCTTCAAAGCGAGAGATGTGGGTATTGATAAGAGTATGATAGGTGCCTACGGTCAGGATGACCGGGTAAGTGCGTATACCCTTCTCAAGGCTATTTCTGAGGTGTTAGAACCGAAAAGATCTTGTCTGGCAATTTTTGTGGATAAGGAAGAAATCGGATCAGAGGGCAACACAAGTATGAGATCACACTTTTTTCGCGTCTTTATTGATGAGATGTGTGAAAAATTAAAACTGAACTGCAGCGAGGCCCTTATTCGAAAAATGCTCTTTCAGTCAAGAGCTCTTTCTGCTGATGTCAATGGGGCTATGAACCCCACCTTCCAGGATGTTCACGAGAAACAGAATGCATGCTATCTCGGTCGAGGACTCTGTATCACAAAGTTTACTGGTCATGGCGGTAAGGTTGGAGCGAACGATGCCCATGCAGAGTATGTTGCAGAGATAAGAAGGATTTTTAACAATAAGGGTATTCTCTGGCAGACAGGAGAACTTGGTAAAATTGACGAAGGAGGAGGTGGAACAGTGGCAAAATTCCTTGCCGAATATGGCATGGACATTATCGACTGTGGTACGCCCATCCTTTCAATGCACTCTCCTTTTGAGATATCGAGCAAACTTGATGTCTACGAGACATACAGGGCCTTTAAGGCCTTTCTCAGATCGTAATAAACGGAGGCTTAACCTAAATGACCGAACTTGAAATAAAAGCGACGCCAGAGGTTCTTCCCCTGTTGCCGGTAAGGGACATGGTGATGTATCCTTCAGTAATCCTTCCCCTCTTTGTGGGAAGAGACATGTCGATCAATGCTGTTGAGAAATCATTGTCGAAAGACCGGTTGATTCTTGTGACGGCTCAAAAAGATCTCACCGATGAGGATCCCCTTCCTGGCAGGATTTATTCTGTCGGTGTTGTATCGCAGATTATGAGGATGTTGCGCCTTCCCGATGGTAGGGTAAAGGTTTTGATGCAGGGACTGAAAAAGGCAAAAATCATACAATATGTTCAGGAAACGCCTACATTCCTCGTTCGCATTCAGCTAATTGAGGAGCCCATTATAACGGAAATAACCTTAGAAATAGAAGCTCTCATGCGGTACGTGAAAGAGGAGATGGAAAAGGTTGTTTCTATGGGCAGGATGGTTCCACCGGACATTCTGATGGTCCTTGATACCATTGATGAACCGGGAAAGCTTGCTGATGTGGCGGCTGCGAACCTCGGCCTAGCAGTTGACAAAGCTCAGGAAATCCTGGAAATAGTTGATCCTATTGAAAGGCTGAAAAAACTCTCTGAGATCCTCGGAAAGGAGATAGAACTCCTCAATATGCAGGCAAAAATTCTTTCCCAGGCCAAGGAGGAAATGTCCAAGAGCCAGCGGGAATACTTTCTGCGAGAGCAGATGAAGGCGATACGCACTGAACTTGGGGAAGGTGATGAACGCTCAGAGGATGTGGAGGACCTCAGAAAGCGGATCAAGAAAGCAAAGATGCCGAAGGATATTGAAAAAGAGACCAAGAAACAGCTTGAGCGACTCGATATGATGCACCCTGATGCTGTTGAATCGACCATGCTCAGGACTTACATTGAGTGGCTTATTGAGCTTCCATGGAACAAATCTACAAAAGATAGGCTGGATATCAAGAAAGCAAAGAGGATCCTAGACGAGGACCACTACGATCTCGACAAAGTGAAGGAACGTATTCTTGAGTTCTTAAGCGTTATGAAGTTAAAGGGGGAGATGAAGGGCCCCATTCTCTGTTTCGTGGGTCCTCCCGGTGTGGGAAAAACCTCTCTTGGCAAATCTATTGCACGGTCCTTGGGAAGAAAATTTCTGAGAATCTCATTGGGTGGAATGAAAGATGAGGCAGAGATAAGAGGCCATAGAAGGACTTATGTGGGTTCCATGCCAGGGAGGATTATTCAGGGCATTAAGACCGCCGGGACTAACAATCCTGTTTTTATGATGGATGAGATTGACAAAATTGGCACAGATTTTCGGGGTGACCCATCAAGCGCCCTCCTTGAGGTTTTAGATCCGGAGCAGAACAATGCCTTCAGCGACCATTATCTTAATGTACCCTTTGATCTTTCCAAGGTTATGTTCATTACAACCGCAAATCGTGTAGATACCATTCCATCAGCCCTGAAAGACAGGATGGAAACTATTTATATATCAGGTTATACAGACAACGAAAAACTTGCTATTGCAAAGAAATACCTTGTTCCGAAACAATTGGCAGAGAATGGCCTCACTCCTGCTATGATCGAATTTGCAGATAAAGCACTCACAAAAATCATACAAGATTTCACGCAGGAAGCTGGGCTAAGAAACCTTGAGAGGGAAATTGCGGCCATTAGCAGAAAGGTGGCAAAGAAGATAGCGGAGGGTCAAAAAGAAAAGACGGTCGTAACACTTAAAAATCTTCATTCTTTTCTGGGGCCGTCAAAGTACCTTCCTGAAACAGGGATAGAAGTAGATTCTGTAGGAATAGCAAGCGGTCTGGCCTGGACCGAATTTGGCGGAGATGTCCTGTATATAGAGGCATCGTGCAGGAAAGGAAAAAAAGAGCTTATGCTCACTGGCAGCATGGGGGACGTAATGAAAGAGTCGGCCCAGGCTGCCCTTACCTATATTAAGTCGAAGGCAGCCGCTCTCGGCATCGAACAGGATATCTTCGATACCCTCGAGATGCACGTACATATCCCCCAGGGCGCGATCCCCAAGGATGGTCCATCAGCTGGTATCACTATGGCAGTGGCCATGATCAGTGCCATTACGAAACATCCACTAAGCAGGAAAATAGCCATGACCGGAGAAATCACCCTGAGGGGCAGGGTTCTCCCCGTCGGAGGATTGAAAGAGAAGACCCTTGCGGCGCTACGGGCTCGGATTAAAAAAGTTATACTCCCTGAGGAAAACATGAGGGAATTGGTCGAAATACCGCAGTATGTTAAGAAGAAAATAAATTTCCTTCCCGTGAAGACCATGGATGATGTTATCAAGATCATGTTTGTAAATAAGACTGTGGGATGATTGTGTCAGGTTTGTTGGTGAGATGACATGAAAGAAGCCTTGTTTTATGAAAACCTGGAGAATCAAAAAGTCCATTGCTTCCTCTGCCGGCACCACTGCGAAATCAATGATGGGAAAAGGGGAATTTGTGGAGTTCGGGAGAACAGAGGCGGAACATTATACACCCTTGTTTATGGATTTCCCTGTTCGCACCATGTTGACCCTATTGAAAAAAAACCGCTCTTTCATTTTTACCCAGGTTCCAAAGCATTCTCGATAGCGACAGTGGGTTGTAATTTTCGGTGCCGCCACTGCCAGAATCATGAAATCTCTCAGATACGAAAAGATGATGGCCACATCTATGGTCAGAGAATGACGCCATCGGAAGTTGTGGAAGGAGCCCTAAAATCAGGTTGTAAGAGTATTTCCTACACCTACACTGAACCGACAATTTTTTTCGAATATGCTCTCGACTGCGCCAAACTGTCAAAGGAAAAGGGCATCTGCAACAACTTTATCACCAACGGCTATATTGAGCAAGAACCATTAAAAACTATCAGGCCATACCTTGACGGGGCAAACATCGATCTAAAGAGTTTTAACCATGATTTCTACAAAAAGGTCTGTGGGGCAGAGCTCGATAACGTTCTTGCTTCCATAAGGACATTCAGATCCCTTGGTATATGGATAGAGCTGACCACCCTCGTGATTCCCGGATATAATGATAGCGAGGATGAATTTAGAGCCATTACCCGGTTTATTAAGAACGATCTCGGTACTGAAACTCCCTGGCATGTCAGTGCCTTCTATCCGACTTACAAGCTGACCGATGTATCGAGAACGCCTGCAAAGACACTCCAGAGGGCGCGCGAGATCGGATTCGAGGAGGGGCTCAGGTATGTGTACACAGGAAACATTCCAGGAGAAGATGGCGAGAATACCTACTGCTGGAGCTGTAAGAAGCTCGTTGTCGGCCGCTATGGCTATACAATTTCCGAATACAATATCAAAGATGGAGCCTGCCTTTTCTGTGGGGCAATCATCGATGGTGTTGGAATGTAAAATATTCAAAAATGGCCGATTGTGATTCAGCGTCGGGATAGCAGATTATTTTAAATTCTAAAAGATTCTCAGACACGGTGAAGATTTCTTACCCAGCACACAAGGCCTCTCAAAACAGAGCAATAATTGCAAAATTTAATTGTGAATTTTTTCATAAGTTAATTGACATTGCAGATTAAAAAGTTTTAAAATAAAATAATCTTTCAATAAGCACATGAAAATTAGGTAACAAACTTGGGTTACAGGGTATTTTAAGTATATTAAAATTTTTGTAAGGAGGTTGGAGATGAGTGTTGTAAAACGGTTTCACCCGGTGTCAGTGCTATCCTTTTTCAGCATGATGCTTCTCCTGCAAGTATCTGGTGCTTTTGCAGGCGAGGCGGACATCATACTACCGGATCTTTCCACAGTGAAATTTTCGATTTTTGGTGGTTTGAACGGTTTGTCCATCATGTATTTCGGTATTCTTGTTTGTTTCATCGGCCTTATCTTCTCGATAACTCAGGCATCTCAGACAAAAAATCTTCCGTGCCACAAAGCCATGCTTGAAGTATCAGAAATCATCTGGCAAACATGCAAATCCTATCTAGCCCAGCAGGGTAAATTCCTGATCATCCTCTGGGTACTTATCGCGATCTGTATGGTTTATTATTTCATGGGATTGAGCCATGCACCATTCGGCAATATGGTCATTATCCTTTTATGTTCTATTCTTGGTATCCTTGGTTCTTATGGTGTAGCATGGTTTGGCATGCGCATCAACACATGGGCGAACTCCAGGACCGCTTTCTCGTCCCTTCGAGGGAAGCCCGTTGATGTTGTCAACATCCCCCTTACCTCCGGAATGAGCGTGGGACTCCTCCTTATCAGCGTTGAGCTTTTCTTCATGATCTGTATCCTTGTGTTCCTTCCAAAAGATCTAGTCGGTCCAAGTTTTATAGGTTTTGCTATCGGTGAGTCCCTCGGTGCCTCTGCACTCAGAATCGCCGGTGGTGTCTTCACGAAGATTGCCGATATCGGCTCTGACCTTATGAAGATCGTTTTCCACCTGCCTGAAGATGACCCCAAGAACCCCGGTGTCATTGCCGACTGCACCGGTGACAACGCAGGAGACAGCGTTGGTCCTACAGCAGATGGATTCGAAACATACGGTGTAACCGGTGTAGCCTTAGTTGCCTTTCTCGCCCTTGCATTGGCAACGACTCCCCTTATGTCAGCAATCCTGATCATCTGGATATTCTCAATGCGTATCCTCATGGTCCTCACTGCCCTCGTTTCATACTTCGTTAACAAAGGTATCACCAATTCCTTGTATGGCTCAAAAACAAAATTTGATTTCGAACAGCCCCTCACCAACCTCGTTTGGCTTACTTCGATAATCTCAATCGCTGTCACCTTCTGGGCAAGCTACATGCTCCTTGGCGAGCAAAACGCCCAGTATCCTGGCTTATGGTGGGCACTTGCCACAATCATTTCGTGTGGCACAATTGCCGGTGCTTTGATTCCGGAATTCACAAAGATCTTTACCAGTACCAAGTCCAGGCACGTCCAGGAAGTAGTCAGTGCTGCCAGGCATGGAGGTGCATCCTTAGATATTCTGTCAGGTTTTGTGGCAGGCAACTTCTCCGCATTCTGGGAAGGACTTGTGATTCTTTTTCTTATGTTTATCGCTTATATGGTGTCTCAGCACGCCTCAATTCTCGCTATTATGCCTCCTCAATTTACCTTTGCAGCGCCCGTTTTCGCGTTCGGCCTTGTAGCCTTCGGTTTTCTCGGCATGGGTCCCATCACAATCGCTGTTGACTCATATGGCCCAGTTGCTGACAACGCCCAGTCAGTATATGAGCTTTCCAGGATAGAGAGCGTACCTAACGTTAAAGAAGAGATAAAGAAGGGGTTTGGTTTCGAACCCAATTTTGATGTTGCTAAGGACTACCTCGAAGAAGCAGATGGGGCAGGCAACACGTTTAAGGCAACAGCAAAGCCTGTGCTGATCGGTACAGCAGTCGTTGGTGCTACCACCATGGTCTTTGGCATCATCATACTCCTTGAAAACATGTACGGAAATGTTATTGCACACTTAAGTCTTGTCAATCCCAAAATAATTCTTGGGCTCCTTATGGGTGGGGCAGTAATCTACTGGTTTACAGGCGCCGCAACACAGGCGGTTACGACCGGTGCGTACCGTGCAGTCGTTTTTATTAAAAAGAATATCAACCTAGACAAAGCGGAGGCATCTATAGAGGACAGTAAAGAAGTTGTTAAGATTTGCACACAGTACGCGCAGAAAGGGATGATCAACATCTTCATCGTCATTTTTTTCCTCGCTCTGGCCCTCTCTTTCTTCAACCCGTATTTCTTTATCGGGTACCTCATTGCGATTGCCTTTTTCGGTCTTTTCCAGGCCATCTTTCTTGCCAACGCCGGTGGTGCCTGGGACAACGCTAAGAAGATTGTTGAGGTTGACCTTAAAGAAAAGGGCACGTCCCTTCATGAAGCTGCAGTCGTCGGCGACACGGTTGGAGACCCCTTCAAGGATACATCTTCAGTTTCAATGAACCCAGTTATTAAGTTTACGACCCTTTTCGGGCTGCTCGCGACAGAGATTGCAGTGACCATGACTTCCCAGGGCCTTAAAACAGGTCTGGGTATAGTGTTTCTCATTATATCACTGATCTTTGTATACCGATCCTTCTATGGTATGAGAGTAGGTGAAGAAAAGCTTGAGTAATAAAACATTCTGACAAATAGAAAAAAGGCGCTTCTTTTGAAGCGCCTTTTTTCTATTAAAAGAGGGATGAGTAATAACTGATCCGCGGATCCCGATAAAACTACCGGGGATTATGGTACTCAACATCCAGTAAGAACGAGTACAACCAAGAACAGCATAATAACAACTTTCACCATTGGAGCCCTCCCACAAAAATTAATTTTCTCGAAAGCCGAGTCTTAAAGTGTATGCGTCAGGCAAAACCTCTTTTTTTATGACAAAACCCATTTTTTCAAAAAGGTGCATCATAATCCTGTTCTCTTTGAGTACCTCAGCGGAAAAACCAAGCAAGCCCTGTTTTCGTGCGATAATGGTTAGGTGTTCAAGAAGTTCTGTGCCGATACCCTGGTTCTGATATTCATCCTTGACCATAACAGCTACCTCTGCAGAATGGCTCTCCTCGTGCCCCCTGTACTGACCAACGCCTGCGACTACTTCCTGATCCTTCTGTTTCAAAATAGCAAGCATGACCATTTCTTTTGTATAGTCAATAACAACAAAGAACTGCTGCAGTTTCTCGTGAGGCATATCCTTTCGCGGGGACATGAATCTCTTGTATACCGTTGATTCGGACAAGGAGTAGTAGAAATTCTTTAAAAGAGGTTCGTCACTTATCCGTACTGGTCGAAGAAGAATCTTCAAACCTGACCGTGTGGTTTTGTAGAGCTCGAGCTCTTCAGGGTATTCACCACCCTTTCCGCAAATAAATGCCTGGTCTTTATAAATCAAAGCCTGTTTTTTTGCTTCTTCTATGAGCCATGGCTGAAATTTGGGATTGGCAATTGCAATGAGGGCCATAGCTCGCTCTCTAATATTTTTACCGTGGAGATAAGCGATACCAAACTCGGTTACAACATAGTGTACGTCTCCCCGTGTAAGAGTTACGCCTGCTCCTTCTCTCAAATAAGGCACAATCCTCGATACTGTGCCATCTTGTGCGGTTGATTGCAGAACAAGGACGCTCTTGCCGTTGGGCGTGAGTACTGCCCCGCGCATAAAATCTGTGTGCCCGCCAATGCCACTATAAAAAGTTTTACCGATTGACTCTGCCGTTGCTTGTCCGGTGAGGTCTATCTCAAGGGCGCTGTTGATTGCTGTAATATTTCCAAGCGCTGCGATTACAGCCGGGTTATTTGTGTAGTCTATAGTTCTGAATTCGACAGCAGGATTATCATGAATAAATTCATATGTCTCTTTATTGCCCATGCAGAAGGCTGCAACCGTCTTACTGTGGTCAATACGTTTCTTGGTATTGTTCACTACCCCTTGTTTCATAAGATCTGCGATTCCATGGGAAAACAATTCAGTATGCACGCCCAGATTATGTTTGTTGGAAAGCGCTGCTATTATTGCGTTTGGTGTAGACCCATAACCCACCTGTATTGTATCGCCATCTTCAACGATACTGGCAACGTATTTTCCGATCCGTTCAGCCACATCACTGGGTACTGTTGTTTCGTACTCTAAGAGGGGTTCATTATGAGGTATTATAAAGCTAATATCATTGATATGAAGAAATGTATCTCCGTGAACACGAGGCATGCGATTATTGATCTGGGCAATTACGAGGGATGCCTTTGCAACAGCAGCCTTAATTATATCAACGCTCACCCCGAGACTCATGAAGCCATGTTGGTCAGGAGGCGTTGTCTGGATGAGGGCAACATCGATGGGAATCATACCCCTCCTGATAAGCCTTGGCACTTGAGAAAGAAATATGGGCGAATAATCACCTTCGCCTCTGTTAATTGCTTCGCGAGCATACTCACCAATGAAAAAAGCACTCTGACGAAAATTTCGTTTGAATCTAGTGTCTGTATAGGGGGCTACCCCGAGACTCCAGATATGAAGGACCTCAGCATCGAGAAGCGCTTTGGGATTTGATTCTACATAACGGATGAGAGCTTTTGACAAGTATTGTGGTTCGCCACATGCTGTACCAATGAAAATTCTGTCACCAGCCTGGATGTGTTTAAAAATATTCTTCTCAGAGACGAATTTTTCAGGATATTGTTGTTTGAGTGATTCCAAGTGAGTTTTATCGCCAATCATTTGTCCATAATATTATCTTAATTGACGATTCTTTGCAACGCATTGATGGAAGGGTACAAGAGGATGTAATCATCCAATGCTACATTATTCTGCTATATCAATTACAGTGTACGATCCTACAGTATATGATGCGTATGCATATAACACTCTGGAAGGTAGTGGCAGGTATGTTCTACAGTTTCCGTGCTGAGGCGACCTTAATTCTTGTTATAGCGCGAAGCAGTGCCAGTTCATATTTGCGGTATTCAGCACTATCTATTGTTAGATCCTTGAGCCTTTCCTGTGCTTCCTCCATAGCAATCTGGGCTCTTGCCACATCAATGGTTTCAGCCAGTTCTCCTGTATCAAGAAGAAGGGTTACCTTATCATTAACAACCTCTGCAATGCCTCCGCTCATGGCCAGCGTAAAGGTTTTTCCGTCTTTCATATACCTTACCTCGCCAATTTCTAAACTCGTAAGAAGCTCTGTATGACCGGGGAGAATGCCGAATTCACCGAGAGAGCCATTTGCTTCAACCATATCGACTTCTTCTTTAACGAGTATTTTCTCAGGCGTGATGATTTCCAGACTGAGCATAGCCATTTACTATTCTCCCATAAGCTCTTTAGCTTTCTCAACTGCTTCTTCGATGGTACCGACCATGTAGAAAGCTTGCTCAGGTAGTTCGTCATGAAGCCCCTGGCAGATTTCTTTAAAGCCCCGGATCGAATCCTTAAGCGCCACATATCTTCCTGGTTGTCCGGTGAAAGCTTCTGCGACAAAAAAGGGCTGTGAAAGGAATCTTTGGATTTTTCGGGCTCGAGCCACAACAAGCTTATCATCTTCAGAGAGCTCATCCATGCCGAGGATTGCAATGATGTCCTGAAGGTCTTTGTACTTCTGAAGTATCCTTTGTACTTCACGGGCACATTCATAATGTTCTTGCCCAACGATTGTAGGGTCAAGGATACGGCTGGTTGAGTCGAGTGGGTCAACGGCAGGATAGATACCAAGCTCTGCAATCTGCCGTGAAAGAACTGTTGTAGCGTCGAGATGAGCAAATGTTGTTGCCGGGGCTGGGTCTGTGAGGTCATCTGCTGGAACGTAGATTGCCTGAACCGAAGTAATTGAGCCTTTTAACGTTGAAGTGATTCTCTCTTGGAGCTCTCCAAGGTCTGTTGCAAGGGTTGGCTGATAACCAACTGCAGAAGGCATCCTGCCGAGCAGTGCAGACACTTCTGAATTTGCCTGAGTGAAACGGAATATGTTGTCGATAAAGAGGAGCACATCCTGGCCTTCCTCATCCCTGAAATATTCGGCAGCTGTCAAAGCGGTGAGACCTATCCTTGCTCTTGCACCGGGAACCTCTGTCATCTGACCATAAATGAGTGCAGTCTTATCAATAACACCTGATCCTTTCATTTCAAGCCAAAGGTCATTCCCTTCGCGGGTTCTTTCGCCTACGCCTCCAAAAACGGAAATACCACCATGGTGCATGGCAATGTTGTGAATCATCTCCATAATGACGACTGTTTTACCCACACCTGCGCCGCCAAAAAGTCCAACTTTCCCACCTTTTGAATATGGTTCGAGGAGGTCAATCACTTTAACGCCTGTTTCGAGGAGCTCAACCTTTGTGTTCTGCATGGTGAGGGTAGGGGCAGGCCGGTGAATAGGATACATTTTATCTGTTGACAGGGGAGGTCCGCCATCTACTGGGTTCCCGATAACATTCAATACCCGTCCGAGAATTTGATTGCCCACGGGGATGCTGATCTGTGTTCCTTTGTAGGTAGCTTCCTGGCCTCGACGCAAACCATCAGTAGTCTCCATAGCTATAGTCCGGACTGTGCTGTCACCAACATGCTGGGCAACTTCAAGGATGAGGTTGTCCGGTTTGTCGCTGATTGTTGGATTTGTAACGTATATTGCTCCATATATTGGAGGGAGGTTATCAGATGGGAATCTAATATCAACTACCGTTCCAATTACCTGGACAATCCTTCCTTTTACTTCCTCGCTCATCTATTCTCCTCCTTAATTATGTGCCTCTCAAGGCTTCGGCGCCACCAACAATGTCCATCATTTCGCTGGTGATGTTTTCCTGCCTACGTTTATTATATATAAGTGTTAGATATCTTACCATCTCACCGCAGTTGCTCGTTGCATTTTCCATAGCACTCATTCTGGCGCCGTGTTCCGAAGTTTGGGACTCTACCAGAGCATAGTAAATTTTTGTACTGAGATATTTTGGAAGCAGTGTTTCAACGATTGCGTCCCTATCAGGCTCATAGAGATACTCAAAGGTGGCCGCTTCGGTTTCAGCTCCATTTTCCGTTTGTATGGGCAACAGCTCTTCAAAGACTGCAATTTGCTTCACAGGTGATGCAAAATGGGTATAACTGAGATAGACCTTATCGAATTCTCCATTTATGTATAGTAGCGCAAGCTCTGATGCTATGGCCTCCACAAGCTCCTGGTCAACTTTTTTTATATCGACCCATTCCTTGAAAATGTCGACTTTCCTGCGAGCAAGATAGTCCTTTACTTTTCTTCCAAAAACCCAAACCCCTATTCGTTCATACTGATCCCTGTTCTGTATGGTAAAGTTCTCTGCCAGAAGGCCTATATTTACATTAAAAGCACCACATAAACCTCTGTCAGAGGCTATTGAAAGAATAAGCACTTTTTTTACTTCATCCCGTGTCGTCAAAAGAGGATGGCTGTCAACCGGTAACATCCTGGTAACTCGTCTCACGAGTTCTTCCATCTTGAGTGCATAAGCCTTTATTTTGTCGAGCTCATCCTGGGCTTTTCTCAGCTTTGCCGCTGAAACCATCTTCATTGTCCTTGTGATGGTTTGAGTGCTGTTGATACTACCGATCTTCCGTTTGATGTCCCGTAGGGTAGCCATTGTGTATCCTTAGTAGACGAATTGTTCTTTAAAATTGTTCAGTGCGCTAGTTAGTTTGTCCTCAATCGTGCTGTCCAGTTGCTCCTTTTCCTTAATCTCAGCCAGAAGGTCAGGATGCTTGTTTTCCACATAGCTGAGCACTTCCTGTTCATATTTTTTCAAGGCACTTTCTGGGTAATTGTCAATATATCCATGTGCTCCTGCATAGAGGAGTACCACCTGTTTCTCGACAGGAATTGGCACATACTGACCCTGTTTCAGAAGCTCGGTCAATCTGGACCCGCGGGCAAGGAGTTGCTGGGTAGCTCTATCGAGGTCGCTGCCAAATTTTGCAAAGGCAGCCATTTCTCGGTACTGAGCAAGTTCAAGCCGTAATCTTCCAGCAACCTGTTTCATTGCCTTTATCTGAGCATTACCTCCAACCCTCGATACGGAGAGTCCAACGTTGATTGCAGGTCTTACGCCTGCGTAAAATAATTCCGGCTCGAGGTATATCTGTCCATCAGTAATAGAAATAACATTTGTTGGGATATATGCTGATACGTCTCCTGCCTGTGTTTCAATGATGGGTAGAGATGTCAGTGAACCGCCGCCATGGGCATCATCCCATTTTGCAGACCTTTCAAGAAGTCGTGAGTGAAGATAGAAAATATCTCCGGGGTACGCTTCCCTCGCTGGAGGACGTCTGAGTAGGAGCGACAATTGGCGGTATGCGACGGCATGTTTTGACAAATCATCATACACAATAAGTGCATGTCTTCCAGTATCTCGGAAGTACTCACCTATCGATGTTCCTGCAAAGGGAGCAAGATATTGAAGAGGCGCAGGGTCACTTGCAGTTGCTGCAATAACAGTGGTGTACTCCATTGCTCCATATGTTGTAAGCAGGTCTACCAGGCGTGCAACTGAAGAGCGCTTTTGGCCTATTGCAACATATATGCAGAAAACATCTGCACCTTTCTGATTGATGATTGTATCTATGGCAATGACAGATTTACCCGTTCCCCTGTCGCCAATTATCAATTCCCTCTGGCCCCTTCCAATAGGAATCATGGCGTCAATTGCCTTTATGCCAGTCTGTATAGGTTCTTTCACAGGCTGTCGGACAACGACTCCAGGAGCTGTCTGTTCTACATTCCTGAATTCTTTTGCTTCAATGGGCCCTTTGCCATCAATAGGGTTGCCAAGGGCGTCGACAACTCTTCCTATAATGGCTTCACCAACAGGAACCTGTGCAATTCTCCCTGTTCTTTTGACAATGTCACCCTCTTTGATTTTGTAATCTTCGCCAAAAACGACGGCGCCTATGTTGTCTTCTTCAAGGTTAAGTACCATACCGGTAATGTTTTGTGGGAATTCAAGCAACTCCCCGGCCATCGAGTTTTCAAGGCCGTAAATTCTTGCGATACCGTCACCAATGGAGATAATAACACCCGTTTCCTGAAGGTTGACCTCCCTTTCAAAGCCCGATATCTTCTGTTCAATAATCCTGCTTATCTCGTCTGCCTTAATCTCCATATACGTTACTCCTTCAAAATATTTTCCTTCAAGATTTCCAGTTGTTTTTTTACACTACCATCGATTATGGTTCCTTTCACTGCCACTTTAACTCCACCAATGAGGCTTTTATCCTCAATTGTGGAGAGAATGACTTCTTTCTTTTGCAACCTCGTTTGAAGGGCTTCTTCGATTCTCTTTAGCTGGGCTGGGTCGAGGGGAAAAGCAGTCCATACAATACCCCGTGCCCTGTCTTCTTTATCATCGACAAGATCGCTATAGACATCCTTTATAATAGGAAGATAGCTCATCCGGTTTTTTTCCAGGAGTATGGTTAGCATATTTGCGAGGGGAAGGGACGTGCCGGAAATCCTCATGGTATCGCTCAGGAGTTCTTTTCTCTTTTGTACCTCGAGGAGCGGAAGCATGAGAGCCTTTTTCAAGCGTTGCTCCTTTTCAAAAAGATCCAGAATATTTTCTAATTCTACTAAGTAACCTTTATACTGACCGTCTTTCTCTCCAACTGCGAATAGGCCTTTCGCATATCTTTTCGCGA
Organism: Syntrophorhabdus sp. PtaB.Bin027; assembly: GCA_002067585.1. Taxonomy (GTDB): domain Bacteria; phylum Desulfobacterota; class Syntrophorhabdia; order Syntrophorhabdales; family Syntrophorhabdaceae; genus Syntrophorhabdus. The sequence continues at coordinate 3,955 of MVQO01000207.1, read as the reverse complement.
TGGACTGTCGTATCAATTTAAACTCCTTAGTTTTTCTATGAATTCATCCACTATCTGCTCATGATCCTTGGCGTTATATTTCTCAATAATGAGCTTTTCGGCGCGGGCCATGGTAAGCTTTGCAATCTCTTCTTTAATCTTGGCCGTCATTTCGCGCAGTTCCTGTTGATAGGTGATATTTGCCTGTTCCCTGATTCTATTTGCAAACTCAGTCGCTTCAGTAAGTATCTTCTTCTTTTCTTTATCCGTATCTTCTTGGACTGTCTTCTTGAAATCTTCAATCTCTCCATCAAGCTTTGACAGTCGTGCCTGGTATTCGTTTCTCAGAGCCTCAGCTTCCTTATACAGCCTGTCAGTTTCGTCGAGTTTTGCCTGTACCCCGGCGCTCCTCGACCGAAGGAAATTCATCAAAGGTTTACCTGCAAATTTTACCAGTATGGCCACAAGGACTGCGAAATTAAAAATCTTAAATGCCCAATCCAACCAAGACCCCGAATCTGCGGACATTAGACACTCCTTTTCAATATCTTTTCTGCAACTTCAGTGGAAAGCTTTTCTACATCGCCCTTCAGAGCTTCAGAAATGCTCTTGCTTTGCCTTTCAATCTCGGTCTTCACCTTTGCAAGTTCTTGTGATAGTTCTGCCCGCGCTGTTTCAATAAGGCTCAAAGACGTCTGCCGGGCCTCGGCAAGGGTAGATTCTTTTCCATCTAATATGGGTTTTTTGCGTTCTGCTGTTCCGTCAATATATTCCCGCTCAAACTTTGCGGCTTCCTGCTTTGTATCCTCTACTCTGTCAGAAAGTGAACCAAGAGTTTTCTCGCGCTTATTAATTGCCTTTAGAACAGGTTTGAATAGGAGAAAATTCAGGAGGAACAACAATACTAGAAGGTTAACAAACTGAATGAGGAGCGTAATATTGAACTCTATCATTCGCTACTCCTTTTTTGGTCAAAAGAATTATTTCACATAGTTTTCTAACACAGCTTAAAAAAATTTGCAAACCTTTTTATTCATCTTTTTCAGAAAATATTGACATGATTCTTTCAAGGTCATCTTTTGAGTAAAACTCTATAATAATCTTACCTTTATTTTTCCGGTACGTAATGTTTACCTTTGTTTTTAGCACGTCCCGGAGCGTCTCTTCCACAAAAGTAAAAGAAGAATTCCGTTGGGCTTTTTTCTTTTTGACTTCCCTTTCCAGTTCCCTCACAGATATACCTTCTTTGAGAACTCTATCGACAAACCTTTTTTGCTCTCTTTCACTCTTGAGGGATGTGAGAACCCTACCATGGCCCTGAGTCAGCTTGCCATTACGCATCAAATCTTTGATCCATTCAGGAAGCTTCAAAAGCCTGATAAAATTGGAAATAGAGCTCCTATCAATTCCAATTTTTTTTGCCAGGTCCTCCTGGGTGTAATCGAACTCTTTAAGAAATTTTTCGTACACCATAGCAACTTCAACAGGGTTCAGATCTTCCCTTTGAAGGTTCTCAGTAAGGGCGAGTTCCAGTGCTTCCTTATCGTCAACATCTTTAATGATGGCAGGTACTTCTTTGAGACCGGCCTTGAGTGAAGCGCGATAACGCCGTTCCCCAGCAATTATCTCGTATTTACCATCTTTTCTGCGAAGTAAGATTGGTTGGAGTAAGCCCTTTTCCTGAATCGATGTTGCAAGCTCCAGTATAGTCTCTTCCCGCATGGCAATTCTGGGTTGCTCAGGATTTGGAATAATCTGTTCGATCGGTATTAGTCTTGAAGAACCTCTTTCTTCTACGTCCTGGAGTATTGCCGACAGACCTCTCCCTAATGGATCCTTCTTTAACATTTACCCTCTTTTTTCCAGTATTTCTGAGGCAAGTTCAAGGTAGCTTTCTGCCCCTCGTGAACTTATATCATAAAGTATCACCGGTTTTCCATAGCTTGGTGATTCGCTAAGCTTCACATTTCTTGGAATAACTGTTTTAAAGACGCCGTCAACAAAACATTTATTGACTTCTTCCCACACACGGAAAGAGAGGTTGTTTCTTCTATCGAACATTGTGAGAAGAATTCCCAGGGTATCCAGTTTTGGATTCAATCGTTTCTTAATAATGGAAATTGTTCGTTGAAGCAGAGCAAGTCCCTCTAAGGCAAAATATTCGCATTGAAGTGGTATGATGACATAATCAGATGCAGCGAGTGCATTGATGGTCAGAAGACCTAATGAGGGTGGACAATCAATGAAAATAAAATCGTAATCCGTGATTATTTCATCAAGCGCCTTGCGTAGAATAAATTCCCTTTCTTCAGCTTCGAGGAGTTCAATTTCGCATCCTATAAGGTCCGGATGTGAAGGAATGATATCAAGAAAAGGAATCATTGTTTTTCGAATAACATCCTTAATGCTTTTTTCGCCAATAAGGACATGGTAAAGGCTTGCATCGAGCCTGTTATAGGAGATACCAAAGCCTGATGTGGCATTACACTGAGGATCAATGTCAACCAACAAGGTTCTTCGCTCTGCAACTGCTATGGATGCTGACAGGTTAACCGCAGTTGTTGTTTTGCCAACGCCACCTTTCTGGTTTGAAATGGAGATGACCATGATGTCCATAAGAGTACCATAAAAACATATGAGTTGCAAAAGGTTAGATACACGAGGTAATTGAAATTACAGAGATGGTTTGATAGAATATTTTTCAGGCAAGAGCCGTCGAAGGAGGAGGATCAGTGAAGATCGAGATCACAAAAATTGACAAAAGCAGATTGCAGAGTGTGGACTTTGACAGACTACAGTTTGGCGAGATTCTTTCAGACCATATGGTGCTTATGGATTATGACAATGGAAGGTGGTTGAGTCCAAAGATTGTTCCATACGGGCCCATGGAGATATACCCTGCCCTGTGTACGTTCCATTACGGCCAGGCGATTTTTGAAGGCCTTAAGGCATTCTATGGCCACGGTGGAGAAATAAAGGTTTTTCGTCCTGATAAATATCATGCAAGGATGCTGAGGTCATCAGAACGCCTTTGCATACCTGATATAGGTTTTGAAACCTTCATAAGTAGCTTAAAAGAGCTTCTCCTTCTTGACCGGGGTTGGGTACCCAGAAAAAAAGGCTATTCACTCTATATCCGCCCTTTCATTATTGCAATGGACAATTTCCTTGGCGTAAGGGTTTCTGAAAAATACCGTTTCATGATTATCACATCCCCTGTCGGTGCATATTATAAAGAGGGCATTAATCCTGTTAAATTGATTACCTCAGGCGAATTTGTTCGGGCCGTTCGTGGAGGACTTGGTATGGCTAAAACACCGGCAAACTATGCAGCTAGCCTTTACCCCGGAGAAGAAGCAAAACGCAAGGGATTTACTCAGGTACTTTGGCTTGATGGTATCGAAAGAAAATATATAGAAGAAGTGGGCACCATGAATATTTGTTTTGTGATCGACGAGGAGCTTGTTACACCTCCCCTTGAAGGAAGCGTTCTGGATGGTATAACGCGTCAGACAGTCATTCATCTCTGGAAAGATAGAGGGAAAAAGGTGTCAGAGCGGCGCATATCCATTGACGAGGTCATTGAAACGGCAAAGTCTGGGGCAATGCAAGAGTGCTTCGGTACTGGAACAGCTGCAGTCATTTCCCCGGTGGGAGAAATCCGCCATGGCGATGTTAACGTGGTCATTAACAGCGGCAAAATAGGCCCGGCTGCCCAGAGCCTGTACGATGAAATTACCGGAATTCAATATGGAGAACGACCAGATAGATTTGGGTGGTGTTTTAAGATATAGAAACAGGCAACCAACATATAGTTTTTTCCATGCCACCTTAGTTTGCACAGTATTACTACTAATCGAAACAATCGCATGCCCAGTTGCCTCATAATTAAATCTTACCGAAGCGATGGTCAGGATGGGTAACATTGACTCATAATAAATCTTACCCAAGGTGGAGAGCAGTGAAGATTTTTTTT
>MVQO01000206.1 GCA_002067585.1 Syntrophorhabdus sp. PtaB.Bin027 | reverse complement strand
GCAGTGTAGCTTCTTATCTCTTTAATCCTGGGTTTGACAATATTCCGAATCAGACAGGGATAAATTATTGTTGAAAGAGCATAAAATAGACCCCCAAGATACCTTTCAGGCAATGGGTTTGATCTGTATTTGCCGTACCCACACTTTGACTTTGACGAAATATTCAATAGTCTGGCTAAAAACAAAGGAAACCCCAGAATCTTTGCGCTCCCGATACGGGTTAAATTGAAAGCCCATTCATCTTCTGCCGGTTTAAGAAATATAAAGTTACTGCTTTTCAGATAGCGTTGGTTTAACGGAATCCATTTAACAATGTTGTCATATAAAGAACAGTGCGCACTGATTAAACAAAGGCCGTTACCGTTGATAATGTTTTGATGGATCAAGTGCGATAAATTTAATTTTCCCCTCACCGGTTGTGTCCAGGGAATAATGGGTTCCACACTTTTTTGCGAACATACGGGCAAGCTCTGTTTTACCAATATCGCCCGTTCCAACTGCACTGGTTAGTGCGCCCATTTTTCAATTTACACCATGACCTGATGAATCTCTTCATGCTCCCTTTATCTGCCAACAAAGGTGTTTAAATGCTCATGGGCCATGAAACAGACTCGGGCGGCTTTTTCTAACCGGTCTGAGAGGTGATAAGGGTTGGTTGTTTTTATTGTTTTTTCTTGACCGCTTGTTCCTTGATATATTTTTTGTACTCTTTCAGAAGGATATATGCATACTCTTTATGAGCACGCTCAGATGCAGGAATATAGTTCTTATGTGCCCCCAGTCTCTTGATGATCTCTGCTGCTGCCTCATCGTTTGCCTGCCAGCCTTCCGAGAAAAGCTCGGCCAGCGTCTCATCAAGGCCAAACACACCGACCCGTGTATCATCAATAAATTCCAGTTGGCGCCAACTAACTGGTGGCGGCGTGTAATCATCCCCTCAGTCTACTCAACCCGGTTGAAAATGTGCCACCTTGCATTCTTTAACCTGTCTCATCTGGCGAAAAGCCATTCACTTTCCTGCGAGCCTTGTCATTAGTATACCAACCATTTAACAGGGTATCCAGCCACATTGATTGCAAGGCCACCTCCTTGCGGTATTTATTTTCAATACCCGTAACCTGTTACTGATGGTATGATCTTTAATTTGAGGTTTACAAAACCCCGGCCTTACGATATAAATGAAGTATGATGCAAGAACTGGTAATAAAGAGCTATGGGGATCTCGGGTTTCACAAAACCATAGGGGAACTCATAAAAGAGCATTCTGAAAACAAGGAGGATATCAGAGAGGTAGCCAAGAGACTTGTTGATCTCACAAGGGTTCATGATATTCTTGACCTTGGATGCGGCTACGGCTGGTTTGAAGAAGCTATGCCCAGTGGATTCAGGTCTATCGTAGGCATAGACTGTCTCGACGCAAATGAGCAAGGATTTTTGTCAGTTGCAAGGAAAATTGCTACGCATTCAGCCTTCAAGCGAGTTCTTCTTCCTGCACCGATTGACATGGAAGCAGACACATTTGATCTAATCATTTCGGCTTACTCCCTTTATTTTTTTCCAGATGTGTTACCTGAGGTTCACAGGCTGCTGCGACCGACAGGTGTCTTTTTAATCATCACTCACAGCGCCTCCATGATGGAAGAGGGGGAGGAATTCTTCGATTTTTCAAACGTCCGGCAGGTAATCAACAACTTTTCAGCTGAAAACGGAGAACATATTCTCAGACAACACTTTGAGCTTGTTACAGCAACAGATTATATTAATTCCCTCGTTTTTGTAAAGGAAGAGAAGGGTGATCTTGCAAAATATATTGATTTTAAGAGAGAGTTTATATCCAAAGACGTGAGCCCTGTTGTGGTGAAAGCAAAGATGATCCACGAGCTTGAAACGAGGGGAATGATGAAGTTCAATAAAAATGATAGAATATTTGTAGCACGAAAGTGAAAACCAAAGCATTCTGTAATTTTTGTGGTAAGGAACTCGTCACCGACATGCTTGAAGGCAGAGAACGTCTGGTCTGTGACAGTTGTAAGGAAATCCACTACGAAAATCCCCTGCCTGTAGCGGCAGCAGTTCTCGTGAATCGCGAACGAGAAATTCTTCTCGTAAAAAGAGCCAGAGAGCCCTCTAAAGATATGTGGTGTTTTCCTATTGGCTTTGCGGAAATGGGAGAAAGCATAGAGGATGCTGCCTTACGAGAACTGCACGAGGAGACTGGAGTTGAAGGAAGAATCATTCAACTGGTGGATGTCTGTTCTGAAACCAATAAGTTTTACGGCGAGCTGTTAATCGTCACATTTGAGGTTGAAAAGATGGGTGGCAAGGAGCAGGCAGGAGATGACGCCCTTGACTGTCGTTATTTTCCCATCAAAAATCTTCCTAGATTGGCTTTCCCTTCGCAGCAGAGGGTAGTAGAAAAATTGATCGACCTCAAGAAAGACCTGTGGAGTATGCATGATTCCATGGAGTCATTTGTGGAGGGTACATTTGGGAACAAGATTGTGTACCCCGGAAAGCTTCTATCGGATGAACTGGTCAATGCAGTAGAAAACAACTCGATAAAGATCATCGAACTCTGGCTGAATGATATTGCCACAAACCCATCGACAAAAGCTTACCACACGTTCGACAGGAAAGAGCTTTATAACCGAGCAATGTTTATTATAGGTCAATTTGAAGTATGGCTGAAAGGACAGAAAGGGGAGACGGAGTTGAAAGCTTTTTACAATGAACTGGGCTTCCAGAGGAAAAAGGATGGTATACCAGTTGAGGATCTTGTGAGCTCCCTGAGTCTTCTGAAGAAGCACATCTGGATGTTCACATACTCCTTCGGTGTGTGGGAGAAGGCCGTGGATATCTACCGCATGTTTGAGCTCGGAGAACGACTCGTTTATTTCTTCGATAAAGCCTCATACTACACGGTTATGGGGTATAATCAGAAGTAAGAAACACGACAAGACATAAAACAAATGAAAGGACCTGAAGCGGCCAAGGGGGGAAGACCAGTATTGATTGTTACGACAATCGGATCCTTCCTCATGCCCTTTGCTCTCTCGGCGGTGAATGTAGCCCTTCCCTCGATCGGGAGAGAACTGAACATGCACGCAGTGTCGCTGAGCTGGGTAGCCCTTGCCTTCACATTGTCCGCCGGCATGTTTCTTGTTCCTTGTGGAAAATTAGCTGATATATGGGGCCAGACAAGGATGTTCATTGCAGGAAACTGGGTCTTTACCGTTGCATCGTTCTTGCTAACCATTATCTCGACACCTTTAATGCTCATCGCTTTCCGTGCCATGCAAGGCCTTGGAGCAGCAATGCTTTACGGAACAGGCCTTGCCATTCTTGTTGCTGCCTATCCTCTCGAGGAGCGGGGGCGCGTACTGGGCATCAACGTTGCATCTGTCTATCTAGGCCTTTCCATCGGGCCTTTTCTGGGAGGAGTGTTAACACAGAACATTGGCTGGCGAAGTGTTTTCTTTCTGAACGTTCCCTTTGGCCTCCTGAACACCTTTATGGCCATAAGGTGGATTCCAAGACGCCCAGGCGAAAGAAAGAGTGGCGGGTTTGATATTATTGGATCATGTATCTATGGTGCAATGCTTTTTTTGCTTTTGTACGGATTCTCTGTTATTCCAAGTATCGCAGCCGTGGCCTTTATTTTTGGCGGGATGCTTGGGATCGTCCTTTTTGTGTGGCGGGAGAAAAGAATAAAATATCCGGTTCTCGATGTGGGCCTCTTTATGAAAAACAGGTCCTTTACCCTTTCCAATATAGCAGCGCTCATCAATTACGCCGCAACCTTTGCAGTTGCATTTCTACTGAGTTTCTATCTTCAGCACATTAAGGGATTTGCACCTCAGAAGGCCGGACTGGTGCTTGTCTGTCAGCCGGTTGTTCAGGCAGTCCTTTCGCCGCTGGCAGGACGCCTCTCAGATAGAGTTGAGCCAAGGGTTCTGGCTTCTATAGGTATGGCCATTGCTGCCCTTTGTCTCTTCATTCTCACATCGTTCACGCCGGGTACAAGCCTTGTTTTTATTATCTCAACTCTTGGCTTATTTGGTGTAGGTTTTGCCCTGTTTTCTTCACCTAATGTGAATGCTATCATGAGTTCGGTGGAGGACAGGCTTCATGGCGTTGCCTCCTCCATGGTAGCCACGGTGCGCACCCTTGGCCAGATGTTCAGCATGGGTATTGCAATGCTCACCTTTGCATTATTCATGGGGCAGGTGGAAATCTCTCCGGCGTTGTATCCACTTCTCCTGAAGGCCATCAAGACTGCGTGCACAATTTTTGGGTTTCTTTGTGTGGTAGGAATTTTTGCCTCTATGGCAAGGGGCAACCTCAGATAAATCAAACACATGGCAATTGACTTTGTATAACACAACAGGTAGGTTTTAAAAGATGGAAGGTCTGTTCGAGTCATCTGTAAAGGGCCCGGTTGAAAAGACACACCCTGCATTCTGGTTTGTCTTCAAGGAAAAAAGGATGCTCTGTGTGAAGCAGGAAGCAGAAAACAACCCCCTTTTTGTTGTAGACATAAGGGATATCGGCATTCATCCTGACCGGGAACTCTATCTGGGACTGTTAGATGGATTTCATTGCTATGTTGCGGAAGTAAGTGAGCCAACCCGAGTCCCGGAAGGCATGGCATTTCACGGGTTATGGTCTATTCACGGCAGCATGGATGAGAATCTATTTAAGGTAGCTTTTAGAGCAATCCACACATTGGAATGGGACAGGACAGATCAGTATTGTAGTTTTTGTGGATCACGCAACAGACAGAAAGTCCAAGAACGGGCAAAGGAATGCCCACAGTGCGGTCGCGTAAGTTTTCCCCGTATCTCCCCCGCAATTATTGTGCTCGTTGAGCATGATGGCAAGGCACTACTCGCCCGCTCACCTCGATTCAAAGAAGGCCTTTTCAGCGTTCTGGCTGGTTTTGTTGAACCCGGGGAGACTCTTGAAGATGCCGTGAGCCGGGAAGTAAAGGAGGAGGCGGGCATCGATGTAAAAAACATTCGATATTTCGGTAGCCAGCCCTGGCCTTTCCCTGATTCATTAATGATCGGTTTCACTGCTGAATATGCTGGTGGCGACATCAAGATCGATAACGATGAGATTCTGGATGCCCGGTGGTTCAGCGCAGAAGACATGCCTGAGATCCCCGGCAGAATTAGTATCTCCCGCGCTCTCATCGACTGGTTTCTGGACAGACAAAAAGGGAAAAAAACATGAAAAAAGTATCAAATGGTGTAGAATTGCAGGTAGAGTTGCCATAAAAAGGGGTACAAGATGTCCAAAATCATCTCAGAAAAAAGTACGAAAACAGCAATACTGAATCCGTATCATGAATTATTTATAAAAGTACGGGAACAGTAATCCCTTGATGCCAAAGCAGTTAAGAAAGAGGCAGGCGAACAACAGGTCGTCAAGGCGGCCCTAAACAACTCCGGGGAACAGATTGTAAAACAGCACACTGACCTTAAGCTGGAAACTGTCAACAGTAAGGACAGCTTGGAAAAGAAGCTTATAAAAGAGCACAGAAAACAGACTGAACCCCAGCAGACTATAGAGGTTCCGGCGAACCTGCTCAAAGAGCTCTACCAGATAACTGCAGAAGCTAAAAGCCTTTCTGCTCTGGCGATTGCCCAGCACGAGAAGGAGAACGCCCTAGACCTCCAGATGGAACAAAAAAAGGGGATTTTGAGGCAGAAAAGGCATTAAAAAGGACCCAGTGGAAGAAAGAAAAAGAGGAGCATGAAGCAGCAAAGAAAGAACGGAATGCCCAAGTGAAAAAAGAACGGACCCGGGAGGCGGTGAGGGGAGAAGTGAAGACCCCAGCGATATAAAACACAATCTTTGTGATAATTGCTTTTAGCGGTTGTTTGTTTCAGCCGAAAACCCATTGCTGAGAGTTTCCTTTTGAGACTGAGGTACAATCGTACCTGATATGGCCGCATCTTTTCGCCTTTCTTTCATGTTCGAAGAACTTTTCCTGAGCTTTTCAGGCCAACACAGTTACCACCCCAATTATTTATTGCAAGTTGCCTCTTGACTTAAACGCATCCATGCCGTCATAATCTATCATGCGATTCATAGCCGATCTTCATATTCACTCCAAGTACTCCCGCGCAACAAGCAGGGACATGTCTCCGGAGGT
>MVQO01000205.1 GCA_002067585.1 Syntrophorhabdus sp. PtaB.Bin027 | reverse complement strand
TAATCCAGGAAGTGGTAATGTGTTGTCAGAGTGACCCCGAGAATCTCGCCTGGTGCATAGCAGAAGATATTCAGTTTTCTTCCGGCAGTTATTCTAGGGTCGAGCTGGCGGACTGAGCCGGCGCCAGCATTCCTCGGATTGGCAAAAAGCGGATCCCCTTGAAGCTCACGCTCCTTATTCAGTTCCTTAAATTCATTTTTTCCCATATATACTTCACCACGCACTTCTAGCCTGTCAGGAATCGGGATGTCATGGTCACGCAAAAGCCTCATAGGAATGGACTTAATAGTCCGAAGGTTCTGGGTAATATCCTCACCTGTGAAGCCATCGCCTCGGGTGGAACCCGTAGTAAATTCACCGTTAAGGTAAACAAGTTCGACTGCCAAGCCGTCAATCTTGACCTCCATAACGTAATCAACATCATTGATTCTAAGAAGTTTTTTAATGCGCCTGTCGAACTCTGCTACCTCATCAAGCTCCATAGCATTCTGAAGGCTTAACATGGGAATTGTGTGGGTGACGGTTTCAAATTCTGCCAATGGCTTTGCGCCAACTCTTTGCGTGGGAGAATTGGGACTTAAAAATTCTGGGTGGTCCTCTTCGAGGGCAACAAGTTCTGTCATTAACCTGTCATACTCAGTGTCTGAAACTACCGGATCATCAAGGACATAGTATCGGTAATTATGATATTCCAATTGACCCTTTAGTTTTTCTATTCGCTCTTTAATTTCTTTTTTTTCCAAGTTTTATCCTTTAAAAAGATTGTCCAGACCAATTTTATCAGAAATTCAAAGAAAGAGAAAGTTAACAGAAATCCAGTGCTACGTTTATCTTAATGTCGAAATCGAGATAAAGAGAACATCCCTGTCTTTGGCTAATGCACAAGGATTGTGAGAATTTCCAGGTGCCCTGTGTGGGGGAGGAAGTCAAAGGGAATAATTCGATGAATTGAGTATCCATAGCCACACAATTCTCGCAGATCACGGGCTAGGGTTGGTGGGCTGCATGATATATAGGCAATTTTTGGAATGGCGACGTGTTTTACAACATGGAGCGCTTGTCCGCTCAGACCGGTCCTTGGAGGATCAATGATCAGTATGTCAGCTTTCGGCAGTTTGCCTTGCTTCAGTATATCCTCAACCCGTGATTGGTAAAATTTACAGTTCTCAATCTGATTGGCCTTGCAGTTTTTATTTGCAGTTGAGATATTTGCCTGCTCAGAATCGACCCCAATTACCTGCAGGGCCTTATCAGAGAGAAAAATTTCTATAGAACCGGTACCCGAATAAAGGCCGAGGATAACTTCACTACCTTTCAGGTTGAGTTGATTGGTTATCTCACCGTACAAGAGAGCAGCGCTTTTTGAATTTGGTTGGAAAAACGATTGAGGGTAGATATTCAAATTAAGATGGGAAACGTGTTCAACTATTGAACGAGCCCCGAATAGCCTATTGATCCTGTCAAAATGAATAATATCATCGGTTCTCCTGCTGGTTGCATGGTAAAAACTGACCACTCCAGGCACCCGCTGACCTATTTCATGGATAACATTTTTAATGCCTTGAAGCGCTTCTGTTTTTGTTTCGAGAATGACCATAATTTCCCCTGTTGATTTTGACTCCCTTAAAATAAGGTGTTTTAAAATTCCTTTCCTGGTGAGAGGATTAAAAGCCGTAAATCCTCCAGCATGAGCAAATTGAGTCAAAATGGGAATAACCTTTTCTGCCACAGTACTGAATATCGGACATTTATTGAGGGGTATAACATTGGCAGAGAATGGTTTGAAAGGAGATAGCCTTTCCCGAAGCCCTAATATAACTTCATCGTTTTTATTGCCAAAAGCAAGCTCAAGCTTGTTTCGATAAAAATAAAGATCGGGAGATGGTGTAACTGGTAAAATCTCCAGGCTTTGTGGATCTAATCCACCGACACGGTTCAAATTATCCAACAAGTATTTTTGTTTGATGAGGAGTTGCTTGTCATATCTTAAGTTTTGCATGATGCATCCACCGCATGAACCAAAATGAGGACACTCTGGAGTAACCCTGAATGATGATGGAACATCCACATGAGAAATCTCTCCATAAGCAAACCTTTTACTTTCACGGTTTAATCTTACGGTAACTTTGTCATCAATCACTGCTCCTGGAACGAAAATAACACGGCCATCCTTTTTTGCAACGCCGTAGTTGTTGGGCAAAGCAATGTCGATGATTTCAACTGAGAACTCTGATGGTGTCATGAAATGTTCCTGATTCTGTTGTGCATGTGTGCTGTCAGCCTGGGAGAGAGAACATGGAAAAAATCAGACCTCTGTTTGAGAATGCTTTTTCTCTGCTGGGAATGACACAGAGAATGTTGTGCCTCCAGAGGCATAACATTCTTCAGGGCTGGTTATATGGGTGCATTGGGTTACGTCCCCAGGGCACACATCCTGGTCTGTTGGGATGTAGATGCATCGCTTGCTTTTCATGGTAATGTCAAAACCGAGGCGCTGTCCATAGACTTTCATCCGCAGAAGCTCGAGACCCTTCCCTCCAGCGCCAAAATCATAAGGTTTTCGTGAACTGTACAGGTCAGTTTCGTGTGCATGAAAAAGTCCGTCGAACAGATATTGCTGGTTCTCTTCCCGTATGCCAATGCCATAGTCTTTTACATGTAACCATATTCGGTCGCCCTTCTGTTCAACGGAGATATCAATTTTTCCTCCATCAGGGGTATTTTCAATGGCATTCTTGATGAGTCCTTCTGCAACCTCCCGCAAAATAACAGGGTCCATCGAAATGTAGAGATCATTTTCACCCTCGAGGGTGTAATCAATTTTTCTTGCTTGTGCAGAATGTTTTGCTTTCTCAAGGGTTTGCATAATAAAAGGGTAAAGATCGATCGACTGTGCCGAAAGAATCCCGCCGGCCCTGTACTGACTTACCCATTCCTTTAATGCATTGAGATGCTCCTGCATATCCTCTGGAAGGTCAGAAAGATCTACGATTCTTTCCCATAAACGCTCAAGGTCGTCAAGAAGGACATTTGCTTCAACTTCCTGGGTTACCCTGAATATCTCATCAGTTTCTTTGGAGATGCCGAAGAGCCGTTCCAGGTTTCGTTCAAGAACCGCAATGATTCCTTCCAAACTTCCGTCCCCAGATAAGGACTGAATCTTACGCTTGAGGATGCGGATATTTCCCTGAATTACAGCAAGGGGAGTTTTGAGTTCATGAGATATGTGGTTTACTGCTTTCGTCTTGGCTCTATTGAGGTTTTCAAGCTCTTTGTGTGATTGCAGTAACGCGTTCTGAGCCTGAATGCGCTCAGTAATATCATCAAGACTAACGAGGTATTCCCCTGTTGCTAATCGTACAGGGATAAAGTTGACTGTTTTTTTTGTTCCATCTTTACAGGTAACCGTAAAAATCTTTGCTATCCTCTGTCCGGGTGTAGTGTTTTTCACATTCCTTACCCATCCCGACATTGCAGCTACCCGTTCTTTAATGTCAGGGAATGCTTTTTTATACCAAATTCTGCCACTGGGAGCATCATTCAGGTCATACCCGAAGAGCTCGGTAAATTTGGGGTTCAAATAAGTAAAGTTGCCTTGTTCATCAATAACCATGATCCCGAAAGGCGCACTATCTGAGAGCGCCTGGAATCTGTTGCGTTCATTGCGCAGGGCTTCCTCTGCTTTCTTACGTTCGGTAATATCTCTGAGGTAGGTCAGGTAGACGAGATTCTCTCGGTAGCTGATTGTGGCCGCAGAAACATCAACATAAATAACCCTGCCGTCTCTGGTAATGCCTTTGAATTCATATCGTGAAGGGACGGGCTGTCCAGTCTGTCTTCGACGGTTTATCTCAACAACCTTTTCTCGATCGTCGGGATGAACAATTACAAAAACCTTTTTGCCCACAAGGTCGTCGAGCGAGTCATAGCCAAACATTTCTAAAAACCGCCGATTTACAAACTCATGAATGTCGCCTCGTACAATGGCAACACCATCATTAGAGTGCTCTATAGCTATCCGGTACCGTTCCTCGCTTTCTTTGAGTTGTTCCTCTGCAAGCTTTCTGTTTGTAACATCGAGCATCGTTCCTTCATAATACTGTACCTTGCCCTGTTCGTCCTTTACTGTACGGACATTGATAACTATCCAATGGCGGCTGTGATCCTTCCGATACATCTGCGTCTCAACGCCTTGAGCTTCTCCCTGGATATGTAGCAGTTTCGATAGATTGGTAAAGTCAGTTGGGTTTACATAGAGCTGGTGTGGAATATCTGTAACCGTCTTTATGAGTTCCTCGGGAGAGTCATACCCGTGGATGCTGGCCAATGCCGGGTTTGCACTGATGAAGCGGCCCTCGAGGTCAGTCTGAAAAATCCCCTCCATAGCGTTCTCGTAGATGGTTCTGTATTTCTCTTCCGCCTGGTGAACAGCCGATTCGAGACGTTTTCTTATTGTAATGTCTCTCACGTAGACTGCAATGCGCCGTACATTCCCTTCCTGATCAAAGACTGGATAGAGGCTGTTCTCGAAGACACTTTGGCCAAGGGTGCCCTCAAAACGAACAGTTTTCTTTGTATCTACGACAGCCTTCACTTTTTCTTTAGCATTTTCAACCCTATCTTCAGGCACAAGGTCAAAGATTGATTTCCCTACTATATTCCCCTCTAATATCTTATAAAAGTGTTTGCTGTTTTCGTTTGCAATGACAATCGTACCGTCCAACTCCTGGAGAAAAGCAATCTCTTCTGTGGAGTTGAATAGTTGAAGAAAGGCTTCTTCAGTTTTTTTTGAGGTGTTTTCACATATTGCACGTTCAGCCTCATATTGTTCCAGTTCGTATACCCGCTTGCGCAATGTATCGAGCTCAGTAATAAGTTGATTTATGTTTTCAGTACTCTTCATATGAAATTTGTAAATTTAACATACCATTATAAAACATTTTTTTAACTACGCTAAGATTTTTGTAAGAAATATCGTGACAAATCTTCTTTTCCAAGTTTTTTTAATGCCTCATGGATATATTTTTTACTTGATGGATTCTTGTATTGAATGAGTGCCCGATGTATTTTACGTTCGTGGAGTGTTTTAGTTACATGCACATCCTCACCGGTAAAAGGATGTTTTTCTGTGTAGAACATACATCCTGAAACCGTCATTGGGAGTGGAATGAAATCTTGAACCTGCTCTGGGTGCACCCGTCTCTTGGCCAGGTATATGGCAAGCTCCAGTGTATCTTGCAGCGTACACCCCGGATGTGCGCTGATAAAATAGTTCACAAGGTACTGGTTTTTACCAGTTTTTTTCTTCATTTCCCGGAATTTCCTCGCAAATGCCTCGTAAATATTGAAATCAGGTTTATTCATCAATCTGAGTACGTGAGGGATGTTGTGTTCCGGTGCAACCTTCAGCCGACCACTTACGTGATGCCTGCACAGATGCTCAAGGTATCTTGATGCCTTATTGTTAGCCAACAAATCATGCCGAAAACCACTTTCCAGAAAAACATGCCTTACCTTCGGGATTTTGAGAATCTCTTTATAGAGTTGTACACCTTCCTCATAACCCAGATGAAGGTTACGACATTTCTCTGGAATAAGGCAATGTCTGTTTTTGCAGGCCCCCCATTTGTGCCATAAAGTGCAATCTGCCATGAAGAGGTTTACAGTGGGACCGCCTACATCTGATATGGTCCCCTTGAAGTCATGCCTTTGACAAAGTGAGCGTGCCTCATTGAGAATCGATGATCCGCTGCGTGATTGAACAATTCTCCCCTGGTGCATGAATAGAGAGCAGAAATAGCATTCACCGCAGCAACCCCGGTGAGATACTATGGAGAATTTTGTGGTCTCGAAGCCTGGAATAATACCTTTTTTTTGATATGAGGGGTGAGGATTTTTTTCGAAGGGTAGCTCATAAATAGCGTCTAATTCTTGGGTTTCCAGTGGCCTGGCCGGTGGAAATTGAATAACAAACCTGTTACCATGGGCTTGAGCCACAATTCTTCCATTGACTGGATCCTGATTATAGTAGATTGCTTTATAGGCTTCATTAAATCTATCTGTCCAACTTTTGACGACTTCATAAGGATGAATGATTTCCATATTGACAAACGGGTTTAAATGCTTTCGAACGATTGCCGTGCCTGGGATACCGGTAAGATCAATGCCCTTATCTACCCTATGGGCAATCTCCTTGACCTGATTCTCGCCCATACCATAAACGAGAATATCTGCTCTGGCATCAAGGAGAATTGACCGTCTCACTGTATTGTCCCACCAGTCGTAATGTGCCAGCCTCCTGAGGCTGGCTTCAATGCCACCAATAACAATATGGATATTTTCGAAGGCTTCTCGAACGCGGTTCGCATACACTATTGTTGCCCTGTCAGGTCTTAGACCTGGCCTACCACCCGGTGAATATGCATCTTTTTTACGAAGCCTCTTGTTTGCCGTGTAGTTGGCAACCATGGAATCCATATTTCCAGCTGTTATTCCAAAAAATAGTCGAGGCTTCCCAAGGCGTATGAAGTCCTTTTTCGACCGCCAGTCAGGCTGTGCAATAATGCCAACACGATAGCCTGCATTTTCAAGAACCCTTCCTATGAGTGCTGCTCCGTAAGACGGATGATCCACATAGGCATCGCCGGTGATAATGATAACATCAAGGCTGTCCCACCCCTTCTTTGCCACCTCTTCTTTTGTTGTTGGTAGAAATCCTGACATGATGTCGTTATTCTAACAAATATAAATGGGAAAGGCGAGGTGAGAGGTGGGCGGGAAGACGAAGTATGAAGCGAGAAATGAAAAGTCAAAGGCGATAAGTGAGTGGGAAAATAATTTGGCTTATTGCCTATGGCTTGCCGGTATTTATACTATTGCATTGCGAAGCTGTGTATAATAATCTTGTAGTGTCAGATGAATTTTGAAACATGCCTGTTGTTCTGCAAAGGAGACCTGTATGAGATCAGATAAAATGAAGAAAGGGATTGAGAAAGCACCCCATAGGAGCCTTTTTTCCGCCATGGGTTACCTGCCAGATGAACTTGAAAGGCCAATTATTGGCGTAGCTAACTCAGCAAATGAGCTGATTCCTGGCCATATTCACCTTCACAGGGTTTCTCAGGCCGTTAAAGATGGCATTAGGCTGGCAGGGGGAACGCCCATGGAATTTTCCACGATTGGCATTTGCGACGGTATTGCCATGAATCATGAAGGTATGAAATATTCACTTGGATCCCGGGAGCTTGTATGCGATTCCGTGGAAGTCATGGCAAAAGCTTACCCTTTTGATGGCCTGGTACTAATTCCAAACTGCGACAAGATTATCCCCGGTATGATGATGGCTGCTTTGAGGCTTAACATCCCATGTATCTTGATAAGCGGGGGACCAATGCTCGCTGGTAGATTTAAAGGAAGACCAGTTGATCTCATTTCAGTTTTTGAAGGAGTGGGGAAGGTTGCCGGTGGACTCATGTCTGAAGAGGAGTTGGGTCTTCTTGAACAATGTGCCTGTCCAGGACAGGGTTCTTGCAGTGGTATGTTTACGGCAAATTCCATGAATTGTCTTTCAGAAGCGCTTGGCATAGGCCTTCCTGGAAATGGCACTATTCCAGCTGTGCACGCAGGACGGATAAGGCTCGCCAAAACTGCAGGGCAGAAGGTTTTGGAGTTGGTAGAGAAAAATCTGAAACCACGGGATATTATGACCCTTGACGCATTCAAGAATGCCATCGCCGTTGATATGGCTTTTGGTGGATCATCCAATACAGCCCTGCATCTGCCTGCAATAGCTCACGAAGGCGGTATCAGTTTGCCACTCAGTCTTTTTGATGAAATATCAGAAAAGGTTCCTCATATTTGTAATATGAGTCCAGCCGGCCCACACCATCTTGAGGATCTGTTTGAGGCTGGTGGGGTATACGGGATCATGAAAGAACTGTCCAAGAAAAATCTGATTAATAAGAAATGCCTGAATGTGACAGGGGAAAAACTTGGTGATCTTCTAAAAACAGCAGCAGTAACAAACCCGGAGGTTATTCATCCTCTTAATGCACCGTATCATGAAAAAGGCGGTCTTGCAGTTCTATCTGGGAGTCTTGCCCCACAGGGTGCAATTGTAAAGCGAATAGGAGTTCAGGAAAAGGCATGGCATTTTGTGGGTAAGGCAAGGGTGTTCAACAGTGAGGAAGAAGCAGGCGCGGCAATTATGGCTGGCAAAATAAAAGAGGGTGATGCTGTCATTATCCGATATGAAGGGCCCAAGGGTGGTCCGGGCATGCGGGAAATGCTTACCCCCACAAGTATACTTGCTGGCCGTGGTCTTGATACGCAATGCGCGCTGATAACTGACGGAAGATTCTCTGGCGGGACAAGGGGATTATGTATCGGGCATGTATCGCCTGAGGCGGCAGAAGGTGGCCCTGTGGCATTCGTAAAGAATGGCGATAGAATCGAGATCGACCTTGTAAATAAGAGGATAGACATTCATGTAAATAAGGCGGAGATGGAAAAGCGAAAGAGAGCATGGAAGAAACCGCAGCCGAAAATCAAGGAAGGTTACATGGCACGATATGCAAAAATGGTAACAAGTGCAGCTACGGGAGCGGTGTTTAAAGATCCAGACAACTGATTCGCCTTAATATGGCGCATGACCCCATGAGCCATCGGACCCTGTAAAAGGGCAACCATATGGAAACCATTTGCGAAGAACAATTAGACGCCTTGTTGCACTGAGGGGTATATGTACAAGGTGTTGATCCATCATGCTACATACGAAACTGTATCTGAAGCCATTAAAAAAGCATTTGAGGTTTTTCCATTTGATCTGTGTGGGAAGAAGGTTCTGATTAAACCGAATGTTCTCAGGGCATCACAGCCGGAAGAGGGTATCACTACCCATCCCATGATATTGCGGGCAGTAGTGGACACCGTGGAAATGATGAAGCCAATATCAATCATTGTGGGAGATAACTCCGGGGTTTTCAGCTATGGCGCCAATGAAGATGCCTTTATAAAAACAGGGCTTATGGAGGCAGCAAAAGGTTACTACCAGAATATTGGCACCGATTCCATCAAAGTTGACTTTAATCCGGACTTTTTATCCACCATCAGTATTTCAAGGGTTGCTCTCGAATCAGATTTTATCATCAGCATCCCAAAGTTTAAGACCCACGGGTTAACTGTTTTGTCAGGAGGAATAAAAAATAGCTATGGTTTTCTACCGGGAGCTCAAAAAGCTCGATTGCACAAAGCTGCAGGGAATCCTGAACGATTCAACAACTTGATAGTCGAAGTGTTCCGAATTCGAGTACCTGATTTCTTTATTGTTGATGGTATCGTGGCTATGGAAGGGAATGGGCCGGCTTCATCTGATCTGAGAGAGACAAACCTTGTCCTTGCATCAGATAATGCTGTTGCCCTTGATGGTGTTATGGCGACAATGATGGGCTGTGATCCGGGCAGGCTAAGGTTTCTCCAGCGGGCAAGGGAGCTCAATTTGGGTGACTACGATCTCAATCATTTAGAAATTGTAGGGGACATAACGATTATTCCTGATTTTAAACTCCCGCCGCTCGGAGGTGAAGCAGTCCATAGCAATAGGGCAATGGAGAACCTTTTAAACAGTCGGGTGCTACTAAAACCCCGTGTTGATGAGGGATCGTGCACGGGTTGTGGCACCTGTGTGGGCCAGTGCCCCGTCTCTGCCCTGAAAATGAGTGACAGATTCCCACAAGTTGACACTGACCAATGTATTACCTGTTTCTGTTGTCAGGAAATATGTCCTTCAAAATCTATTATACTCCAGTGACACAGAAGATTGGGAAGCATTTTGAGATAAGTTTGAAAATGTAGTATCCTTAGAGGTTTTCTTGATGCTGTACCAGAACGATTGTTGACAGATTTGAAAGAGGGTTGTTGTGGACCAAACAATAATTGACGAAATCATAAAAATTGTTGGAAAAGAAAATGCCCTTACATCACATGAGGAGAGGAAGTGCTATTCCTTTGATGCAAGAACAGATGGGACAATCCCAGATCTTGTTGTCTTTCCAACCTCTGCACAGGAGGTTTCGCAGATACTTATCCTTGCAAACAAGCATCGGTTTCCTGTGATCCCCCGGGGCCAGGGATCCGGTCTTACCGGTGGTTCAATACCAATCAATGGTGGGGTTGTTTTAACCTTCACAAGAATGAACAAAATTCTGGAAATAGACGCGAAAAACCTTGTCGCTGTAGTTGAACCGGGAGTTATCACCTTTGTTTTTCAGGAAGAAGTGGCAAAATATGGCCTTTTTTATCCTCCTGATCCTGCATCCTACAAATATTCAAGTATTGGAGGAAATGTTGCTGAATGTTCAGGGGGTCCAAATTCATTAAAATATGGCGTAACGAGAGATTATGTCCTCGGTCTTGAGGTTGTGAAGGGGACAGGTGAGATCATCAACACAGGTGTCAAGACGATGAAGGGTGTTGTCGGGTATGACCTCACACGTCTTTTTGTTGGTAGTGAGGGCACTCTCGGTGTGATAACCAAGATCATTTTGAAGCTTATCCCCGCCCCAGAAGCAAAAGCAACTATTCTTGCCCTTTTTAGTCATGTTGAAGATACGGCAGAGGCAGTATCCGGTATTGTGGCTGCCAGGATTGTTCCCTCCACAATCGAATTTATGGACCAGGCTTCCATAAGATGCAGCGAACAGGCAAATCCAATGGGTATTCCTGAGGATATAGAAGGTCTTCTCCTCATTGAGATAGATGGTGATGGCGATGCTATTAAAACGTTAGCGCAAAAAATCAAGACAGTTCTTGTACAGCATAATGCTACTGATGTAAAACTGACCCAGGATCCGGTTGAGGCAGAGAAGCTATGGCAGGCACGAAGAGTGGTTTCACAGGCTACCTATAACCTGAATCCTGTGAAGATTGCAGAGGATGTAGTGGTGCCTCGATCGAATATTCCAACCTTAATCCGCTTTCTGGAGGAAACAGGCAAGAAACATGGCATTCCAATCCTGAGCTTTGGTCATGCTGGAGACGGCAACTTTCACGTTAGTCTTATGATAAAGGATACGAAAGAAGATTATGAAAAGGCTCATAAGGCGGTAGAGGAGATTTTTTCAGAAACCATTCGTCTCGGCGGTACGCTTTCAGGAGAACACGGTATCGGGACTGCAAAGGCACCGTATATTGGCATGGAGCTTTCTCCTGTTGTGATTGAGACAATGAAAAGCATCAAAAGGATATTTGACCCAAATTACATTCTGAATCCCGGCAAAATATTCGTAGCGAACTGACAAATGTTCCATGTTTGAATTTACTATTGACATGATTGAGGCCCAACTTCAGAAGCCTTTGCCCGGTGTAAAAGCGCAACTCCGTATGGCTCCTCGACCAGGCTCACTGAAGTCCCCGGCACCCGAATCCAAACCAAGAAAAAGCGGTGTGCTGGTCCTTCTTTTCCCATCTGTGGAAACAGGTGAACTCTGCTTTGTACTGACCCGTCGCACAGAAAACGTGGCAGACCATAAGGGTCAGATAAGCCTTCCCGGGGGAGCCGTTGATCCCCATGACCACAGCATTGCTGACACTGCGTTGAGAGAAGCATGCGAGGAGGTTGGGGTACGCATTGACACTATGCGTATCCTTGGCCCCTTGACCCCCATCTATATACCGCCAAGTGACTTCTGTGTTCAGCCATACGTGGCCTGCATGTTTCAATCGCCTCAGTTTCTTCCACAACCCGAAGAAGTGGCGGAAATTATTGAAGTGCCTCTGCGCTACCTTCTCGATGAAAGAAATGTTGTCATTGAAGAATGGCCCCTCGACCACGAGATTAAGCAAGTCCCTTATTTTAATGTCCATGGCCACAAGGTGTGGGGTGCAACTGCTGTTGTGCTTTCAGAAATTGCCGCTATTCTTGAAAATCTTGTGAAAACCTGAGGCCCAGATTAATTTGGTTAAACGAATGGGGGTTAAACAGCCAAATCACAACTGAAGGATTTTCATCATTTCATCAATCTCGTCGTTTGCCGAATCGAGTTCTCGCATGAACTTTCCAAGATCAACTTCGTCGATGATATCGGTTACTTCTTCAAGAAATAAATAACCACCATGTTCGGTCAAAAGGGTGACATCGAAATTGGATTCCAAACCTGCATAATGTATCCATGACAATCTGTCTGCAAAGGAGATGATTGCTGTTGCAGCCCTGTTGTCCTCCGGTGTTTCATTCACAGAGTGATGATACTTGGCAACATCGACAAACGTTATGGGTAGTCTCCATTTCTCCATAAGCCATGCACCAACTACATCATGAGACTCACCAATTAGGCGTTTTTCTACTTCTCGTATGGTGATATTTTCCTGAAGTGTTTCCTGGATAACCACTTTATAGGTTTCATGAGCAACTCTGTCGAGTATGACCTTTCCTACATCATGGAGGAGCCCAAGAAAATATAGAACATTGTGGTCCAGTATCCCGAGTTCTTCTGATAACCTTCTTGCAACAACACCGGTCGTTACAGAATGTCTCCAAAAGTCATGGAGATCGAACGTTTCCACATTTTTGGAAGGCTTCAGCGCCTGGTAGGTACCGCATGTAATGCATATCCCGGTAATCTCTTTAATGCCCAACAATGTTACTGCACGATCTACCGTCTCAACTTTGTTGGGTAACCTGTAGAAAGCTGAATTTGAGATTTTAAGAACATTCATGCTCATCAAGGGGTCCTTGGAGATTATATGGGAAAGCGCCTCAAGTTCGATATCCTTGTCGTTGAGGGCCACTAAAAGTTCTGCCATAACTGCAGGAATGGGGGGGAGAAAATCGATGGTTTCTTGTATCTTTATTTTTAAATCGCCTGTCATATGGATATTATTCTAATAAAAAACATTCTATTATTTCATCGGATGGAATACAAAAGTAATTAAAAAACCCATTCCAGTTCAACGGTGATGACATTTGCCTAACCTGTGTATATGCCCCAATGTCTGTTATGACGCATGTCTTCCGGATTCGCCACAGTTTTGTGCTTTTAGTATCGCCACTAAAGGGGTATGTATATCCGACATCCGCCTACCACATTTTTACAGCACAAAGATGGGGTGAATATAGTATGACAAGACATACGGGTTCATTCCAGGAATCAAAGAAAACATCAATGCGCCCATACCGGACATTTTTACTTTGGTAAGCAGGGGACATTTCTATTTTGGTTTGACAGAAGAGATTAAAACGTTTTACCAACATGGAAAATATACTATACTCTTGCCAGTTTTTTTTGTTTATCCTTGAATGCCTGCCTTCATCATTCTCACACTGAATGAAAATAGGTGGTTTATGGCATGAAACCGAACGAGAAAAAAAAGACAATAGCATATCTAAGTGCAAAACGTTTCAAGTTATGTATTTTAGCAGGGGCTGAGTCTGTTTTTAAGAACCGGGATCACCTGAATAAGATTAATGTTTTCCCTGTACCAGATGGGGATACAGGAAGCAACTTGTCTATGTCGCTTATGTCAGTTGTGAGAGAGATTGAAGCTCTGCAGGATCCGTCTCTCGAAACGATAGTGAAGGCAACTGCGTGGGGAGCCCTTATGGGGGCACGGGGTAATTCAGGCATAATATTTGCCCAGATTCTATCGGGCATAGCTGAGGGGATAGAAGGCAAAGAAAGACTGTCAGCAAAGGATGTAGCCCTTTCATTCTCCTATGCTGTTAAAAAAGCTTACAAAGCAATTCTTTATCCAACTGAGGGCACCATTTTAACAGTGGTTCGAGAGATAGCTGAAGCAGCAATAGAGGCAGCTGAGAATACTTCTGATCTTTATTTTCTCCTTCATGCAATGGTAACAGCAGCTCGGACCTCAGTTGAGCGAACTCCTGAAATGCTGCCCAAATTAAAAGAAGCAGGGGTGATTGATGCAGGAGGGTTGGGGTTTCTCTACTTTCTCGAGGGTATGCTGCGTCTTGTCGACGGCATAGCAATGGATGATACAACTGTTGATAATGAAAAGATGTTGGTCGATATGCAGAAAGAAACTTCAACCTCTCAACCCAGCAATCGTTATTGCACGGAATTTATTCTCAAAGGAAGTCAGATCTCAGAAGATCACCTGAAAAAAGACCTTTCCCAGAAGGGTGATTCAATTGTGGTTATAGGAGATAGCCGCCTTGCGAGGGTTCACATCCATACAGGCCAGCCTCAAAAGGTACTAGAGTATGCTTTTTCATTGGGGCAGGTTTCATCGATCAAGGTGGATGATATGCTCACTCAGCATACGTCGCGTTTTGTCAACCACAAGGGTGCAAAGACAAGCTCTGTTGTTGCCATTGTTCCTGGAGATGGATTTAAGGAAATCTTTTACAATGCCGGTGCTGAGCTTGTCGTGGATGGCGGGGCAACAGAAAATCCAAGTACGATGGATATAGTTTCTGCCATAGAGGCAGTTGAATCATCGAATGTGGTTATACTTCCCAACCACAAAAACATCTATCCGGCTGCCCTCAAGGCGGCAGAGATTGCAACAAAACAAGTCACTGTCCTCAAAACATCAACACCGTCTGAAGGAATTTCTGCATTACTTGCTTATATGGATGATGCACCCTTCGAGGAAAATGTCAGTCGAATGGATATGGCATCCCGGCAGGTAAAATCCGGAGAAATTCTGGTGGCATCAAGGGATGTAACATTAGGGGGCGTTGATGTTAAAACAAACGATTTCATTGGTGTTTACCGGGGAGAAATCCAATGTTCTTCTGCGTCCCTTTGTGAAACATTACAGCTTCTTGTTAAGTGCATGTACGAGCCGTCAGATGAGATTATTACACTTTACTTTGGTGAAATCATCAGAAAAAATGATGCAGAAGCTATGCAGTCGATTCTTCAGCAGAGTTTCCCCGACAAGAGTGTTGAATTATATTTTGGTGGTCAAGCACATGCACAATATATCGTTTCAGTTGAGTAGTGTGGAGCAGTAGATATGAAAATCATAACAGACAGCACTGCTGACCTGCCGAAAGAGTTGATCATTAAGCATAATATTGGGATTGTCCCGTTAACCATCCATCTTGGAGATAGAAGCTGGAAGGATTATTATGATGTTGAACCAGATGAATATTACAGGCTCCTGAGAAAAACAACAGCACACCCTACGACATCTCAACCAACACCCCAGCATTTTATTGATGCTTATTCCCCCTTTGTTGAAAAAGGAGAATCGATTCTGTCGATCCATCTGTCATCAAAATTGAGCGGCGTTTTTCAGTCTGCTCTGTTAGCGCGAAGCCATTTCCCCGGGGCAATGATAGAAGTGGTAGACTCTTTACAGGCATCCTTTGCCCTAAGTATACTGGTTATTATTTGTGCTGAAACGGCGAACAGAGGGGCTTCGCTGAGCGAAGTTGCTCATGTGGCCAGGGAGATTGGCCCACAGATCGAGACGTACTTCTCAGTAGACTCTTTGGAGTATCTCCACCGTGGAGGTAGGATCGGTAAAGCCCAGGTTTTTTTAGGGACTTTGATGAAGATAAAGCCCCTTTTGAAAGTAATGAATGGTGAAGTCCAACCCATAGAAAAAATCCGTACCAGTGAAAGGCTGTTGAACAGGTTTGTAGAGCTGGTTGAACTGGCAGTACAAGAACATTCACAGCTATTGATGGCGGTAGGGGAGTCAGACAATGCAGAGGTCATGACAGATCTCCTCGGCAGGCTTGAGAGAATCCCTGGTATTTCGCTCATGTTCCGGGGTAAACTTGGAGGGGTCATAACATCTCATGCTGGTCCAGGAGCGCTCGGTATAGCGTATGTCAAAAATGTGCTCAAGTAGTTGTGTAGGTAGAGAATTACTTCGTCGACTGGTCGCAGGAGGATAAAAGTGGATTCTCCTGACCGACCCTGCTTTTTAGCCACCTGTTGCTGCCGGGCTTACATTTTTTGTGACGCCACATACCATTGCCAATATAAATGCCTTCATCTTTTTTGATGCGTTCATAGCAGACGTAACAGTAGTCTTTTTTGAGTTCCTGAAAGAGGGGTTCCTGAAAGTGTTTCTGCTTTGGCATAGTGTCTTTGCGTGTTGTGGAAGAATACAGGATAAACAGCATCAATGCAAGACATTTTTTGTTATCAGGTGATTGGTTAATTGAACACTAAGTTGATCGAGTTATTCGTTTATTGTGTTGAAAACGACATGTTTCCAACCCCACTTACCTCTTTCATTTCCTATTTATATGTCACTGTTCGGGATGGGAATGTGGCAGTGCGTTTTTAATCAGGCGATATTCAGCCAGGACTTTCCTGGTGAAGTGCGTGTCCGGGCCATCATCCTCTGACGCAACTTTTTTGGCTTTTCCTATGCCAACGTTGTAAGCATGAAGGGCTGCGTTGAGATTCTCAAACTTCTCGATGAGCCACGAAAGGTGGCTTACTCCGATTCTGATATTCTTTTCAGGTTCGTCCAGGCATTTAGGACTCTTTATTGAAACACCCATTTCTTTTGATACATATTTGGCAAGGGAAGGTTTTATCTGAAGAAGTCCACGGGCTCCCTTTTTTGAAATAGCATCACTCCTGAAATTGCTTTCAACCTTCATGACTGCCAGCACGAGCCGATAGTCAATTTCATTATCTTTTGCTTCTTCATATACAGACATAGCTATTTTCTTTAGCTTTTCATCACTTGCCCTGACTTTCTTATTTTTGAGGTACTGAATGATTTCGTTGGTGATAATGTTTTCGTGCCCACCTTCACCCCCTGAAGCAGAAACAGAGGTCAGTGCAATGAAAGTTATTGCAATGATTGTTGTGACAAGTATAGATAATATTTTAAACTCTGATCCTAACTGCATAAGTGTGTAAAATACCCCAGGCCGAGATTCAAAGTCAAGTTAAATTCTTTTAATAAATGTGCAGGAAAAAGTAGGAATGTCTAAATAGCTTTTAGTGAATCGGATTAGTCCCTTCCTTTTTTCATTGGCAACCCGAGTTGTCACCTGTGGTGTTGATAAAATTTCCAACACTGCCCAAAAAAGGCTTTTTTCTGGAGACCGTATAGCTAACCGCCTTTGTGTTTGGATGGCGGGAAAGATATCCAAAGATGTGGATTCTATCAAAAAATGTTATAACTATGTGCGATGCCCTTTGTCTGGTTTTTAAGAATACCAATAGATATGGGTTTTTCTTTGATGACCAACAGGTTTTCCATCTTCCAAATTATTTCTCTGAGGAACACTGATGGGCTTTGTACCAGACAAAACAATGTATTTGTATGCTTCCCTTTCACCCAGCCTTCCATTTCACGTAGCAACATAGAGTAAAACAAATCTGAGGATGGTTGATATTTGAGGATGTGTGGTTTAACCAAGATAAATTGTGGCATGGATAGTAGGTCTATTAAAGATCCAGATCCCTCACCGAAAATACGAATGACTTGTTCAGAATAAAATCCTTTTCTTTTCCACAAAGATAGATAGACTCGGGGGAGAAGTTGAAATAAACGCTTACCCGTGATCTTTCTTGTGGCATTTCCATGAATAGGTTCACATTCAGGATTTCATGGTTTGTTAATTCTATCTGTACACTTCTTTCTGGGTTCAATACTGTTTCTTCTGGGAGGTTCCTTTCAGGAATTTCTAGGAGCATAATCCCACATTTGTTGAGAAAGAACGTTGTTCCTGTATAGGTATCTTCTACGCCTCGGTAACCGCAATGTAAACGACATCATGGCGCCAAGACCCGATATCATTTCCATTGATGTCGATGATAGTTGGGAGGAAATCTCGAAAAAAATAAAAACGTGCGGATATTCCCAGTCTCCTGTTTACAGGCAAGACCCTGATAATATTTTGGGCATAGTTTCCATCAAGGATATTTGGAGACAGCCCAGTGATGATCAGGTCAAGGGCATCCAGGGGATTATTCAGCAGCCTTTGTTTGCACCAGAATCTTTAAAAGCCCTTAAGATACTGGAACTCTTTAAACAGTCACGAACGCATGTGGCATTGATCGTTGATGAGTATGGAGCAATTCAGGGTATAGTTACTCTCCATGACATTCTTGAAGCTATAGTTGGTGATTTGCCATCAGATGAATTAACAGAGGACTCAAATGTTGTTCCCAGGGCATATGGATCCTGGTTGGTTGATGGCCGCCAGTCTATATTGACAAGTTTAAAGAGGTTTTTCAAATTGGCGCCATGCCCCATGAAGATTCAGGCCGTTACCACACGATTGCGGGTTTCAGGTTGTTTTCTTTTAATCGTATTCCTTCAACAGGGGATCATTTTGACTTTGCCGGCCCACGATTTGAAGTCATCGA
>MVQO01000204.1 GCA_002067585.1 Syntrophorhabdus sp. PtaB.Bin027 | reverse complement strand
GCTCGGTTGCCGCATCCTTTTCGGATGGCTCCTGATGCTGGAATTATTATAGCATGTTCTATAATTTTTACAATTTCTTTTATTAATTATAGTATCTTGAGCGAGTGACAACAGTTTATAGCGGCCATCTTTCACAACCCCTTTGAATGGCTGTGATTTCTATCGCCTCGGCAATAATATTAAAGAGCAGAGTGTGCCAATTGTCTGGCGTTTTTACAAATCCCATAATGCTGCAGGCCTCTCTGTCGAACCTTAGCCTGTATCGCTCTCTGAGTGCTTCCCAGTAATGGATCAAGCATTCTTTACGATCAGACAGAAGGTCACGCGAGGGAAGCCTGTCTCTTTTCTGATTGTTTACTGATGGCAGTACCGGGACCAGGTTCCAGAGATCATTGTTGTGCCAGAGTGAAAAGGGGATTATGTGATCAACATCGAAATCCGATTTTATGTTTCTCCCTGTCCACGTGCATTCCTTCTGTGACAGCGACGAGTAGAGAACCCGTGCGTCCACAACATCTCTTTCTCCAGCGGGAGTGACCAGCAGCAGATCGATGACATCACTCGGCGTCATTTCTTTTCTTGCCAGATCTGCAGTAAGTTCGGCCCACCGCAAGAGGACTGCGTCTCTAATCCAATATCCCATAAGCGAAAGTTCAATCCAGATCTCCGAATTCAGCAGGATCTCTCTGTTGTTGCGATCATATTTGAAGAGTCTGCCGCTCTCCAGAGAACCTCCAGCATATGTAACGGGTCCGCTGACTATGGTGTATCCAATTTTATGAAGAACCACATTCAAAAGCTTCATCGTATCTTTGTCTATTCTGTTGGATCGAAAATCGAGAACGAACTGGTTTAAACCGCCTTTCCTTTTATATTTGATTATCAGTTCCGTAAGAGAAGCTCGGAACGCTACCGGCCTACTACATGAAACTTCTTCCCCTCTGATCTGCGGAATAAACGTCGTTGACTCGAAAATTGGCCAGTAGTAATAAAGCCATTTTTCTGCAATTACCGACAGAGGAATGCCAACCATTCCATTTTCAAGCCAGCGAGCCGTTTTATATTCAATGATCGCAACCTCACTGAAGGCACGAATGAGAGCCAGTTTGTAGGTAGCTGTTTTTTTGTCACGGGTAAGTACGCTTTCTACCTGATCAATGGGGCGGATAGATCCCGAATATTTCAGATTGAAAGCAATGGTGAACCAGGAGTAACCTGGTCGGGTCGAATCCTCGGTCTTCCACTTCCCGATAATGGAAAAACCGAGGCGTTCAAACAAAAGCTGGAGATATTCAGGCTTTACAGAATTAAATAGCCTTCCCTTGCTGTCCCGGCAATGTTCATCGATATCCGGCCTATCGTGCGGCATGGAAACGAGAAGCCTGCCTCCCTCTTTCATCAGGTTGCGTATGGAAAACGCCGCATCGAACAACTCTTCTTTCGGAAGGTGCATGAGGACCGCCGAGCAGAGGACTCCATCAAATTCGCCGCCAAAAGGCTTGCCAAGATTTGGCAACACACCTATATCAATTTTTGCTTGCAGTTCGGGATATTTTTCCTGAGCATATTGGACCATCTCTGGAGAAGCATCAACCCCATATATGTCTATACCGTATTGGGTGAGTATAGCCATATCACGGCCGGAACCACAGCCAATGTCAAGTATCTTCATGCCTTCAACAAACACTGTGGAGAAATATTTCTGCAGACCGCTCGAAACATTGTTGTATTTGTCCGATATGTTTTTTGCTTCTTCGGAATAATATCTTAGGGTCAATTCATCCATAGGCAATTTCTATCAGTCTTGCACAAAAAAATAAAGTTTTTTCGTCGTTGACAATCCTACCCGCGCAACAGGTTATCCGTTTCCTTCACCCGGGTAACAATCCGTCATGTGGGCAGGAACTCGTCCAGTCCCATGTTCAAGCCGACCTGCCTGATAATCTTTAGCAGGAGTCCACGCCCCAGGTCCCTTGGGTGGCGTGGAATCTAGACTACCTTACCCGCGGTGGTTCTCCAGATCTGGTGTCTACCTCCTTCTCGGATAAGCTGCATACCCGCCAACGCTTTCAATCTCGCGACCAGCTTGGTTGGTGTCAAGCAAGGTCGGAACGGCAGTCTCTATGCCAACGCGGAGCCTCGAGGAATCACGTAGTTTACCCGGCTCTTTATGTTTGACATGCCGTGGAAGAGGTGTGGAGAAGTCCGACATATTTCCGGGTTCTTTGGGGCCAAGTGTGGCAGGCATTCTCGCTAATTATCCTCGGCAAAACCACACCGCACTCGCAAAAATCTTGACCGATACGCGTTGTCCTGGCTGTATCCCGGAGGGCTCTGGTCGATGTACTGCGCTAACGCTGAATCAACCTTCTGGTCGCTCAGCTTGTCCCAGGAATCTCTCTGTGCACTTGTATTCCCCAGGCCTTCCTCCAAACAGTCGTCGCTTCCGAGTGTTCTCTGATAATATCGTTCAAAGCCTGTCTTGAAAAAGGCTTTCCGGTGTGTCAGTTCCAATTGTATGGCAAAACACTCGGTCTTGTGGTGGAGCGCCTCGTGGTAGTAGAGGAACAATCTGGCGGCATCGAAAGCCCTCCTGACCGCCACTCTGTTATTCGAACGCGCGAGTATCTGCCCTGCGAGCCAGAAAATCCCTTCATAGAGGAGGTAAACACCCCACCAGTCAGGGTGGTAGTAGTGAAAAGGCAAGTAGAAGGCCAGGTAGTCGGGTGGCGGCATTTTCGGGCGATGAACATAGGGAAGTGGGGCGCCTACGTGGGACCTGCCCAAAACTTCGGCCACGACATTGGGGAACTCAGGAGAATGTTCGCCAGGTTCGACTTGATACGGCGCAATTGCTTCAAACATATCTCCATCTGCTAATTCAGAATCCACTTTGAGAAACTCTGTCCATTGAGCAGGGTGACGGTCGCCATAATTTTGAAACTCCAACGCGTTTAAGTCGGTCACTTTCTCAGGGTCAGTCACCGGAACGATCATCAGATCTTCGTGCCAGTGGGGTGCCAAATCCCTGTCCTGGAAGAGCTCAGGGAGCTATGAGTGCAAAAGATCAAGGTGCTCTAAGCTCATTGTTCACTTCTCCTTCGTCTAAAGTGGTCATGAATCATCTTGTGGCTCTAACCGTTAACAAGCATTGACGGCACTGGTCAACTACTCTCGACCGGTAATTGAGAGACAATCCATGCTCATTGACCCCTGATGTCAATAGTGGAGACTAGACCATATTCATTCCGCCGTCTGTCTTGCCTATAGCATCCGGAAATAAGATCTTTGATGTACTGGCTGATCGCGTTTGACTATTCGCACATGTCAGAAACCTGGCATTGTTGAGGTTCATCTTTGGCAATTGTAGCAAAGAATACGACCTTTGAATTGATGCTTTCTGTCAAGGCAGTATTTAACAACCTTTTCACTGACCGTTGAGGAGCAGGATTCACAGACAATTGAAGGGCCAGCCTGGGCTTTTTTTTCTCGCTTCTGCATGGGATTTGTCTGGTCCCTGATGCCAAACATGGTCTTGAAATCTACATTTGCCCGTCGATGAAGCCTGGCAAGGTTCCTGGCTGTAGTCTCAAGTGTTTCCCGTGAGCATATCTTAAGAATAGCGGCAGCACCAGCATTGTCAGCATCTTTCATGATCCTGGTGAATGCCTGGTCGGACTGAATGACATGGCTTGTATCAAACCTGGATTGAGATGGTCTGCTGATCTTTGAGGTTGGAGATACAAGGATATAGCTTACAAACCGTGGTGGAATGATAACTCCAATCCTTGTGGGCATAATGGTATAGCAATCTATTACCTTGGAAAGGAGAAAGATATGTCGTTCATTTTGTTCAAAGGGTGATTCAATGCCAAAATACTTTTTTCCATCATACACAAGAAACTCACCTTCCGGAGTAATCTTCAAACCATAATGGAAGTTTTTGGTCTCCAAGACATAGATATTCATGAATCGGTTCATGACAAGGTGGTCAATCTGGGCTACCTGACCATTATGTTCTACTCGCAGATCGTGTATCACTGCCCAATTTTTTGACTTTCCAAAATAGAAGTCAACAAAATAGGCTGAGTCTCTTTCTCCCTGTTCTCCAGTTTCAATATTTCTCAACTGCCTTTCCACCAGGAAGCGCTGCCTTTCCGAAAGCCGCCTATTGAGCAGCTGTCTAAGCTGTTCCTTTTCTTCCCTTTTCGAATCTATTTCTTTTATTATCACTGATCATTAACCTCAAAAATCAATACTTTGTATCTACTCAATTAGGTAGTTTTTTGAACTCATTCATCAACTGAGAGAGAATATCTATAAGGTTCTTGACTTTATCTGTCCAGTCAATGGCTTTGAGGTTTGGATATTTTAAGCCCAGAGGTACCTGAAAACCTTTTTCTTTGAGCAATTCAATGAACCTATCCCGTGCTTCCTCAGCACGCCCTGAGCCATTTAACCATCCGAAGTTCAAGGCCAGACTTCCATATGACCACACCGAAAGAAATGACCTGGGACAGATAGATCTTTCGTATACGCTGAAAGATCCTGAAACAGCTCCTGTCCCCCATCCTATTTCTAAACCGAGCTTTAAACATTGGTCGTAAAACCAATCAATGTTTTTTATTTCTGCTTCATTGACTTTTGCCCGGGCATCGTTGAAGAACGATTCCTTATCCCATGAACGTCTTTGTAGAGGCGGTTTTACAACAATGGTTTTCTTGACCAATCTGGCCTGTTCAGTATACCCAAAAAGCGTTGGAACCACAATGCGAACATTCGATGTAAGGTATTGCCGAGCCTCCACCAAGAGAACCTCTGAGCGCTCCATCTGCTTATTGAGAAAATCAACAACACTTCTTAATTCAAACGGGGAGTCTTCGAGAAAAAAGATTAGGCGCACCTGTCCTTCACGCAGATTTAATTGGATACGATCAAAAAACTGGTCAGATAAATCCTCGTTATCCGACATAAGAGATAAAAGACACTCTTCCATATTTAGCCCTTTTGCCTGACAGGATTCTTCTGCATACTTACGTAAAATGTCTGCAGTCCAGTAAAAGTGACCATTGGCGGCATATTCGAGCATTTGTCCAACCACTTCTCGACGAGATCTCGTGTCTGCGAATCTCTTACATTCTACAAAAGTGGGTATGCCATCTTGATCGGCAAGAAAAAAATCAATCGACCACCTGTTGCCCCCTGTGTTCGGATCAGGCACAGGCATTTCACGTTTAATCAGGAACCAACGGCGTGGATTGTCTGGGTCAATCTGTTCACCCGGAAGAAGGTCAAGGTTTCTGTCGAGCATATCCTGCAATTCTTCTCCTTCATTTTTACACCTTATTCTATTAATAGACTGTGGGGTACCATCCTCATTTATGAGATACACGCCGCTCATGAACAGACCCTCCTAAAAAAAGAACAATTTTGGAAAATGCATACTAAAGTTATCGGCTCTATTCGAGAGAAAACAAGCAATTAATGGGCAAATTAGATGATAGATGCTTTAACACCAAGAAGATCATTTGAAAAAATA
>MVQO01000203.1 GCA_002067585.1 Syntrophorhabdus sp. PtaB.Bin027 | reverse complement strand
CTTCTCACAGGAATGGAGTTCCCTCTCGCAAACAGGTTATATATTCAACAGACCGACTACTTCAGTTTTCGCCGCAATGAAATTGGCAAGACAGTTGGTCTTCTCTATTGTGTTGATCTTTTGGGCGGCTGGGTAGGTGGTCTTCTTGGTGGTTTCCTCCTAGTTCCTACACTTGGCATAGCAAAAACCTGCCTCACCCTGGGCATCCTCAAAGTATGCAGCCTCTTACTCCTGTTCACTTTCCCGCGAAAGTAGTATAATTTTATACAGACTCCATGATAAACAGAAGGCAGTTCATTAAAATTGCACTTATTACACCTGTGGCATTGACCCTTGA
The DNA here is from genome assembly GCA_002067585.1 of Syntrophorhabdus sp. PtaB.Bin027. Taxonomy (GTDB): domain Bacteria; phylum Desulfobacterota; class Syntrophorhabdia; order Syntrophorhabdales; family Syntrophorhabdaceae; genus Syntrophorhabdus. The sequence goes on along the minus strand of MVQO01000203.1, from coordinate 14,806 downwards.
TGGAGCTCAAATTCAGGGGAAGAATGACATTCCCATGAAGGAGGCAGCTTATTACCGGAAAATCGATGAGAAACAAAAGAAGGTCTGGTGCCAGCTCTGTCCCCGGGGATGCATCTTATCAAACGGAGAATTGGGGTTCTGCAGGGCCAGAAAAAACATTGACGGGAAACTTTATGCTCTCGGTTATGCCCAACCCTGTGCATTACATGTTGATCCTATTGAAAAAAAACCGTTTTTCAACGTTCTGCCAAAAACCCTGAGCTTTTCCATCGCCAGCGCAGGATGTAATCTCCGGTGCAAATACTGTCAAAACTGGCAGATTTCCCAGGTATCCCCAATGGAGACAACAAACAAGTATAGCCCACCACAGGGCATAGTCAATGCAGCTATAAAGAGTGGAAGCAGAAGTATCGCATATACATACACAGAGCCAACAAACTTTTTCGAGTATATGCTTGACGTGGCAAAGGCTGCTAAAAGCAAAGGAATACTAAATGTTCAGCACTCAAATGGCTATATCAACCCTGCTCCCCTGAAAGAACTCTGCCAGTATCTGGATGCTGTTAATATCGATCTTAAAGGCTTCACAAACTCCTTTTACAACAGCCTGTGCAGTGCAGAGCTGGACCCGGTGCTTGAAACGATTAAAACCATCAAAGCTTCTGGTGTATGGGTCGAAATCACCAACCTTGTCATCCCGGGACATAACGACGATCTGAATGTGATCAGCAAAATGTGCGCATGGGTGAAAACAAGCGTTGGGGCTGATGTTCCGGTCCACTTCTCCCGTTTCTATCCCATGTATAGATTGACTGGTGTTCCCCCCACGCCGGTTAGCACGCTGGAGAAAGCTCGGGAAGCAGGACTGGCTGCAGGACTTCATTATGTTTACATCGGTAATGTCCCCGGTCATCCCGGAGAAAATACATACTGTCCCCACTGCAAAAAGATCGTCATAAAACGATCCGGATACAATATACTGGAAAACAATGTGAAGAATGGGAAATGCCCCCACTGTAGCGAAAAGATCGGAGGGATATGGGCGGCGTGAAGCCAGTTATGAGTTGCGAGTTATTAGTTACGAGTTGTAAAAAGGCTGTTACGCGTTACGCATCACGCGTCACGATCTTTCAATTAAGATTTGTCATGCTCTTTCTGTTTATCCTCCTCCTTTCCCCCTGTGTTTGTACAGGAGATAATTGGGCTTTAAAGGTGCGGAAACCTGTTTTTGCTGGGTCATTCTATCCGGCAGACAGAGAAAGCCTGGGAAGTTTGATTGACAGTTACCTCAATGAGATAGAACAGAAGAGCAAAAAAGTAGCTGGCCATGTTTTTGGTATCATTGCACCCCATGCAGGCTATGAATATTCAGGAAAGGTTGCTGCTTACGCATATTCTCAGATCAAAGGCAAAGGTTATCAAACAGTCATTATTATCGGCTCAAGCCACCGTGTCCCCTTCCGGGGAATCGCCATCTACCCGGAAGGATCGTGGGAGACACCACTGGGGACAGTTGCAATCGACCACGAAATGGCCCGGGGTATTATGAACAGCTGTAGGGTTGTCAGGTCCCTTCCCGCAGCCTTTGAACAGGAACACTCCATTGAAGTACACGTGCCGTTTCTTCAAAGAACCCTGTCAGGATTCAAGATAGTACCTGTTGTTACAGGAGCAATGAACATGGATGACTTACATCTGTTTGTTGATGTTCTTTCGAACACCATGAAACGCAACCCGGGGAACATATTGATTGTGGCATCATCAGACATGTCTCATTTCCACTCCTATGAGACTGCTAACAGAATGGATGCTATTGCCCTCAAGGATATCGCTCAATTGAATGTTGACAGCCTCCGGCAGCATCTTCAGAAAGAAGAATGTGAACTCTGTGGAGCACAGGGGGTTCTTTCCCTTCTGATGCTGGCCAGGAAGATGAATGCCAGGGCCACCATTCTCAACTATGCTAATTCAGGGGATGTGACAAAAAACAGGTCAAAGGTCGTGGGTTACTGCTCGGCATCCTTTTCACTCCCTCAACCTGATCAGAGTCTCAGAAAAAAAGAGCAGGAAATACTTCTCGGAATTGCACGGATGACTCTTGAGGAATATGTACGGAGTGGGAATATTTTAAAGGTAAATGTTAAAGAGCCAATACTCCTCGAGAAACAGGGTGTGTTTGTAACTTTGACGAAAAATGGATCACTGAGGGGTTGCATCGGCCACACCCAAAGCGCAGTACCCCTTTACAGAGCTGTTTCAGACATGGCTATTGCGGCATCAACAAGAGACCCTCGCTTCCCGCCCGTCTCTCAAGGAGAGCTGGAGGATATTCGTATTCAAATATCTGCCTTGAGCCCCTTAAAGCTGATTTCCGATATCAGCGAAATCGAGGTTGGCAAACATGGCATATATATGACCAGAGGCAGTAATACCGGACTGCTCCTGCCCCAGGTAGCAACGGAGCACAAATGGAACAGAGAGGAATTTCTGAAACAGGCATGCATTAAAGCTGGTCTGCACGACAAAGCCTGGGAAGACAAAAATACTCGGATTTACACATTCACTGCTCAGGTTTTTTCAGAAAAATAACCGATCAACGCCAGCCTCAATACGGCTTCTGCCCGAGCACATTACCCGGTGGGTCGTAATTGCAGACAACTATGACGTTACTGCCACACTCGGCCTTTGCACAACCGATATGACTCGTATTTTTCCATACCAGTTGAGTATAGTGGCCAGAAGGGTACCAGTTTGATGAGGTGAGGGGAGCACCGTGATATAATGACTTTTCTTTCTCCCATGCCCTGACAGCGTCTGCTACGCCGTAATATCCCAGGGTTCCTATAAACAGGTTCTCGCCGTACTCTTGTTTCCATTTACCAGAGATTGGGCGGTGCTCCAGCTTGCAACTGGTTGAAGCGAGGTGATCTGCCCATGATTGCGCATATCCTGCCAGATTCTTTGACCATGCAAGAGGTCCAATCCCCACGTCTGAGCGTACCCTGTTGTGAAGACTGAGGAGAACACTCATCTCCTCTACCTTTAGGCGAGACCCAATCGGCTCTTCAGCCCTGGATATGGCAGCAATCGCTGCCTGAAAGAGTACCACAGAGGAAAGTATAATAAAGGCTGCATTCCATTTCATAATCTTTTTATGCCAGCTCTGCTTTTCGCTGATGGATGTGATGACACAACCCGGCCCAACCCCATTCTGCCTAAACCAATATTATGCCCTGCTCTCTGTCCTAACTCCTTGACATCAACTTGGAGCTTACTTCTTCGAGAGCATCATTTTTCACGTTGACTCTGTAGAATACAACGAAAATCATGCAAATGAAGCAGGGCAGTGCAAAAATGAAAAAGAAAGTGTGGAAACCCAGTCCTGCCATCTGAATTGCTCCTCCAAATATCGGCCCGAGAATAGAGCCCACCCTCGATGCCACTGCTGCCCACCCGACACCGGTTGCACGGATGCTGGTCGGGTAGATCTCCCCGGCCACAACATGGAGAACACTTGGAAGGGGCAATACAAATAAACCTGTTGCAATACCAGCAAGGTAAAGAAATGCAGGAGAATCTGCAATACTAAATATGAGAATGGAAAAACCGCCAAACATATAGGAGAGAAGAAGACCGGGTTTACGGCCAAAGTGGTCAAGCAGAAAGCCAAGAAAAAAACCTCCCACCATCGCCCACATTGACTGTACAATGCTGAAGCTATAACTCTTAACCAGGGAATAGCCTGCCTTTACAAATAGCTGAGGAATCCATACTGATAAGCCATGGACAGTAAGCAAAGTAAAAAAGTAACTGAGCCACACAAGAATCGTCATTGTTGCTAACTTTGTGCTGAAAAGCTGGCTTAATGCCCCTTTTACCTGTCGAGCACCCTGTGTTGAACTATCAAAAGTCCACTGAGAAGCGGTGAGCCGGGCTGTCTTTTCAATCCTGCGCATCTGTTCTCCAGCCTCTTCATTACGGCCCTTTCCTGAGAGAAAACGTATTGACTCGGGCAAATAGACAATTAAGAACGGAATAAGGGCCATTGCTATAAGGCCTGACACTGCGAGTAAAACTCTCCATCCGAAGTGAGGGACAACAAACATAGCCACAACACCAGATAGAGCCCATCCAAAAGGAAACCCACATGTTGCTGTTGTAACTGCCTTTGCTCTCATCCGTGTGGGTACAAGCTCGGACAGGAGGGTAACACTAAGAGGGGGGATGCCTCCCAACCCAAGCCCGGAAAGGAAACGGAGAACACAAAAAACAGTATAATCAGGTGCAAAAAAGGCAAGGCCGTTGAAAATACCCGAGATTGCTACTGCAAGGATCAATGTTTTTTTTCTGCCTATGCGGTCTGAGAGTATGCCGAAACCTGCAGCGCCAAGCATGAGGCCAACAAATGTGTAGGATGCAATAGATCCGCCCTCAACAGGGGTAAGACTCCACTCCTTGAGGACCAGTGGTAATATATATGCCACTGTCTGAGAGATGATTCCCATAACCACCGAGGAAAGAGTCGTGAATATCATTAACTGGACGTGAAAACGATTGAACTGAAGTTTATCGAGAAACTGAAATGCGTTCTCTCTTGGTTTTTGATCCACTATATGCTACACCTCTTATTCGAGATTGTACTGTGCGAAAATATCTATGAAGAATATCGGAAATTAACACAATATGCAATAAATATTAAGACTGACAACTGTCGGGCATCGATTTTTGTCAACCGAACCATATTTATTCTTCAACACACTCGGAAAAGAAAAGTTCAAATGTTCCCCGGCTTTTTCTTCGAAACTTGTGGAGAGTAAATGGAAGATATGCTTGCATGGCAGAGGTGCCCAAAACTGCCGTGGCACCTGTGTTCGCTTTCGTAGCTCTTGACATATATGCGTCCCTTACTGTTTATATAGAATGTACTGGGCCGAATCTATGCCGGTACACAGAAAAAAAATTCCATCTGAAAGGAGGCTTGGGGTATGTTGAAAAAGGTATTGATTGTTCTGTTACTGTTTTTTCCAGTTGGTTCATTAGTAGCTGGAGAAACGGGTGCAAGGGAAAAAGGAGCAGATTATGGCAAACAACCATGGGTTGTCGACATTGAGGATTTAACAGAAAAAAATGAAAACTTTCGTACGGCTTGGTGGACAGGGAAAAACCTTCAGATGACCGTTATGTCAATCAAGCCCCGGGGAGAGATAGGCCTTGAAAAACACGATAAAGGAGACCAGTTTATCCGTGTAGAAAAGGGCAAGGCTCGTGTTGTAATGGGCAAATCAAAGGACAAAATGACTTTTGACAAAAGGATTTCAGATGATTGGGCAATTTTCATCCCTGAGGGTTTTTGGCATAATATTATCAATGAGGGGGATAAACCTCTGAAGGTTTATGTTATTTACGGACCCCCAGAGCATCCTGCAGGAACGTTGCACAAAACCTTTGAGGAGTCAGAAGCTGCCCACAGCCACTAAAGCGCAGATCTAAAAGAATATATTGAAGTATCTCTCAGGCTGCGGGATAAAAGAAAGGTTGTTCAGTCCGGAGTGCACAGCCATCTGTTTCTTTTTTGGTTTTGGTTTTTACGCAAGTAGTTCTTACTGAGACGCTCTTTCAAAGCCACACTGTTTATTTGGATTTTTGCTCCCATTCTGCTATCTGTTGGAGTTCTTCAGGGCTGAGTTCAGGTAGTTCACGGAGCACTACACAAGTGTGGAGTGTTGAGTACAGCTCATCTCGTGGTCTGTAGTAAACCATATTATCAGGTTGTTTTACAGCCTTCTTTACTTTTTCATTAACGTCCATAAAACAGATGATACTAATCATGAAAGGGATTGTCAAATTGAGCATGATGTAATGCAATTAGGAGAGTTTATATGTATTATAATAATGTAAAAAATCATTGAAATTCGTGTTATAACTGACTATACCGCATTGTGGAGGTTTAGAAAATGCAGCCGATTGTAAGGGTTGTGGATATTTGGAAACAATACGGCGATGAAGGTCAGAATGGTATCGCACTTCGGGGAACAAACCTTGAAATAAAGCCTGGAGAGGTTGTTGCGCTCTTTGGCAAAAGCGGTTCCGGCAAAACAACGCTCCTCAACCTGATTGCAGGTCTTGACCGACCAACAAAAGGTCGTATCGAAGTAGAGGGACGCGATCTTGAAAGTATCGGGGAATCAGGCAGGACAGATTTGCGGCGCCGACGGCTGGGATTCATTTTCCAGTTTTTCAATCTTCTTCCTACACTTACCGCCTATGAGAATGTTTATCTCTCTCTTGAGCTGCTGGGCAGACGTGATCAGAAATCTGCCAAAGATGCACTTGCTGCTGTAGGCCTCGAAGGAAAAGGAGCACGGTATCCCCACGAACTGTCAGGAGGTGAGCAACAGCGCGTTGCAATTGCCCGCGCCATAGTCAAGGAGCCAACGCTCATTCTCGCTGACGAGCCCACTGGAAATCTTGATACAACCACTGGAAGCCAGATTCTTGAACTTCTTCAGCACCGGTGCCAGAAACACAAAATGTCCCTTCTTATGGTTTCCCATACACCCTTAACATGGAAATTTGCTGATCGGATTCTCCACATGGTGGACGGAGTAATCACTGAACCTGCCTCCTGCACGGAGATTACACGTTGAGGGTAGTTACCAAATCCTTTCTCCGCTACTTGATCAAACGCCCGGGTCTTTCAGTTTTGCAGCTCCTTGGAATAGCCTGCGGGGTTGCCGCAGTGATAGGTATGACTGTATCAGCCCGTTCTGCCCTCACCAGCTTTGCCATGGCAGTCGATTTCCTGCGGGGAAAATCAACCCATGTTATGGAGAGGCCTGCAGGCCCTCTGGATGAAAAAACCCTCGAAAAGCTCATGCTTGATCCGGCTGTAAGGTATTTCTCACCCGTGGTCGATAGAAAAATAAAGCTCAAAACAGGAGAGTCGGTAAGGGTTCTCGGGATTGATCCCTTTCTTGACCGTTCTATTCGTCCTGAGCTAAGCAATGCCCCCTTCAGCGAAACAGACGTCAAAAACCGGCAGACGTATGTCGATTTTCTGCTGAAAGAGACAACAATTTTTCTCGAAAAAAACCTTGCAACCGATCTGGGCTTGAAACCTGGAGAGATGCTTTCCACCAGCAGGGGCAACTTCCAAATCCTTGGACTTTTTGCAAATCCTTCGGGTGAGCCCATTATTCTTATGGATATAGCCCATGCACAGCGCCTGTTCGATCTCAGCGGAAAAATTGATCGGGTAGATCTCATCCTCTCTGACGAAGCAGGGTTCCTTCCACGGTGGAAGGAAGGTTATCGCATCCAGTCCCACAGTCAAAAAAAGGAGACCCTTCTGGCAATGCTTGCTGCCTTCCGGCTCAACCTTGAAGCGCTCTCCCTCCTGGCGCTCTTTGTAGGCGTTTTTCTTATCTACAACACAACAACCTTTGCCGTAGTGAGCCGCCGGAGAGATGCAGGCATCTTAAGGAGTCTGGGGGCTCAAAATAGTGAGATTGTACTCTCCTTTCTCGCTGAAATCCTTATCTTTGGTATTCTGGGCGGGGCGCTTGGTGCCATCATTGGCCATCTCCTGGCTCATTTCCTCGTTAACCTTGTGGGAAGCACCATCAGCAACCTCTATTTTTTCGTCCGTCCAGTTGAACCTCCGTGGTCGATCATGACCATCCTTGCAGGTGTCATAATAGGCGGCGGAGCAAGCCTCCTTGGTGGATTTCTTCCCCTTCTCGAGCTGATTCGAATTGACCCTGTTCAGACATTAAGCGGGAGAACTGTGAGCCGTAAGAGCAGAATAAAAACACAGAGGGTTGCCTTTGCCGGCCTTGCTATCATTGTGGTGAGCATCATTCTTCTTCTTCTATCATTTATAAACGTATATGTGGGATTCGCAGGTGTTTTTGCGTTTATTCTCGGTTTCAGCTTGTTAACCGGTATTATACTGATTGCCCTTGGCCCGGCCATGAAATGGCTTTTCTACCATCTCGGCGGACTTCCCGGGAAGGTGGCGGCAGGCAATATTCGTCAAAACCTGAGCAGGACAAACATTGCTGTTTCTGCCTTTATGATTGCCCTTGCTTTATCCATTGGGCTTGGTTCCATGATTGGGAGTTTCCGGAAGTCACTCGTCTGGTGGATGGGAACTCAGCTGAGGGGAGATCTATACATTTCTACCATCGCAGAGATACAGGTTCCAGAGGAGTTCTACGAAGAACTCAAGGCCATGCCTGGCCTGGGAGGAATAGATCCGTACCGCAATGTCCAGGTTATGTACAACGGTTTTCAAATCTCAATTTCCTCCATTGATGCCTCTGTGTTACAGCGTTATGCCCGTTTCGGTTGGCTGAAGGGCGGCAACGAGAACTGGGAGGCTGTTAAAAATGGCGGGGTTATTATCTCTGAGAGCTTTGCCAGGAGGTTCAAAACAAAGGAGGGAGACAGGGTCACCCTGGACGGTATAGAAGGACCTGTTGCACTTTCTGTAGGAGCTATTTTTTACGATTACACGACAGAACATGGACTTATCATGATGGATCGCTCAACCTACATCAAAATCTTTGGCGACACGACGATCAACAGCCTTGGCATTTTTATTGATCCTGGCAATCCACAGCGGGCAGAACTTCTTGGGGAGATACGCAGAAAAGCACAGGAACGAAATCTTCCTGTCCTTACGAGTAAACAACTAGAAAGAAACATCCTCGCACTCTTCGATAGCACCTTCGCCGTCACCCGTTCTATGCGCTTTCTGGCTATCATCGTCGCTTTTTTTGGCATCACAGGGGCCCTGCTTACGCTCTTTCTTGAACGTAAAAAGGATTTCGGTATTTACCGGGCCCTGGGATTCTCCACATCCCAGATTAGCATTATGACTGTTCTTGAAGGTCTCGGCATGGGCCTGGTCAGCTTTCTCCTGAGTACTGTGGGAGGGACTGCTCTTGCCTTAATACTAATAAAGGTAATCAATCTTCGGAGTTTCAACTGGACTGTTTTTTATTATCCCGAGTGGCAGCCCTACGTTGTAACCGGAATCGTGGCGATCTGTGCCAGCCTCGGTGCAGCACTCCATCCGTTATGGAAGGTATGTCGGACCTATCCCCAGATGCAGATAAGGGAGGAATAAAAAAATCCGGCCATGGGCGAGAGGTAATAAACTATAGGAAATGTAAAAGAGGCAGGTATTTAGTGACAGGTGACAGGAAGTCAGCTCATAGCTCAAAGCTGATAGCTCATAGGGAATGCAGGATGATAAGGCATTGTTCAAATCCATCAGCGATTATAATGTTATTAATAATAATTGCCTTTGTGTTTCCGATAAGAACAGCAATGGCGGTGGAGAAAGATTGGAAACAGGCAATTGGGCCCTGGCAGTGGTCATTTCCCAGAGATCATGGAGCGCATCCGGAGTATCGTACCGAGTGGTGGTACTTTACAGGTAATCTTCGCGACAGAGAAGGTAACCAGTATGGATACCAGCTGACTTTTTTCAGACAGGGGCTTACACTTGTGGCGCCGTGGCCCGATAATCCATGGTCTATTCGTGATGTATACCTTGCACACTTTGCTATTGTTGACAGGACATCAGGAAAGTTTTGGTATTATGATCAGGCATCACGCAGCGGACCCGGACTTGCCGGCGCAAAGCTGGGTAATCTGGATGTATGGACCCTGAATTGGTCCGCAAAGATGATAGGCAACACCATTCATCTTAAAGCACATATGGATAAAATGGCGCTCGACCTCGAAATTTCGCCACGCAAACCCAGGGTTTTTCACGGGGACAATGGGCTGAGTACAAAGGGACCCAATCCCGGACAGGCATCATACTATTATTCACTCACAGACCTTGCAACAAAAGGTTGGATACAAACCGAGTTATCTAAGAATTATTTTGCAGTAACCGGTATAAGCTGGTTTGACCAGGAGTTCGGTTCGAATGTTCTTGGTTCTGACCAGGTCGGATGGGATTGGTTTGGTATCCATTTATCTGATGGCAGGGACATCATGCTCTTCCAATTACGAAAAAAAGATGGAACCATTGAGGCTTGCTCTTCAGGAACGATAATCGAAAAAGATGGTTCATCACGTCATCTTCGACAGAGTGAAATATCGCTCAATGTTAAAGAACATTGGAAAAGTCCAAAAAGCGGAGGCACCTACCCTGCCAGATGGGGGATCAAGATACCATCAACAGGAATAGATATCACCCTTACCCCAATTGTTGCGAGCCAGGAGTTGGTGACTGAGGCATCAACAGGTGTGACATATTGGGAGGGAGCAGTGACTGGATCCGGTATATCAAAGGGTATTTCAGTAACTGTCGAAGGATACGCAGAGCTTACAGGCTATGCGGGAAGCCTGGACAGAGTATTTTAAAAAATGCAAAATTAACAGGGGAGTTTTCATGTCATACAGCAAACTACCTGGTTCCGGAAAAAGCAGCTACCACCTCGTTGATCACGAACTCGTCTTCCATGAACTGGGGCTTACCAAATCAAAGATCTTTCTTGACCTGGGTTGTGGAATTGGCGATTACGTTATTGCAGCCGCAGAGATAATAGGTCCCGGAGGTATTGCCTATGGCATAGACGGCTGGACTGAAGGCATAGATATTTTAAAAAAACGCGCTCAGGATAGGCGCCTCACGAATGTTCAGACTTTTGTTGCATCTGTTTCCGACCATCTGCCCCTTCCTGACCAGACCGTAGATATCTGTCTCATTGCAGCAGCGCTGCACGACTTTATACGACACGGTGGAATTGAAGTCCCTCTGAAAGAAACTGCCCGGGTGCTCAAACCAGCGGGTATTCTTGGAGTTGTCGAGTTTAAGAAGATCGATGGGCCTCCCGGACCACCTGTACTGATTCGGCTATCCCCAGAGGAGACAGGGACTCTGATAGCCAGCTTTGGCTTCCAACAGATAAAGACATTAGGAGTCGGCCCGTATACCTACCTGATTGTTGCCTCTAAAATGAATCAGTTCATATAAGCCGATAGATAGTTGTGTAGGGTTCTTCTGAACAAACTGTTCAGAAGGAGTAAGTTCGGTCTTGTGCGTTTACAAAAGTTTCACAGCCGAATACGAGCGATTCGAGCCGCTGGAGTGAACAGGCGTATTTGCGAGAATGCCCACCGCATATACAGGTTCAATGGGAAATACGGAACAAGAGAACACTAACACAGAGCCAACCCGCTTGTGCAGGTTTCATACTTCCTGAAGAATCTTTATAACTGATCCAGATACTAATGGTTTCTCTTTTTCAAAAAAGGCTGCCATATGAGGCGCGGCGAGATGATCTTTCAGTGCCTCTAAGCTTTCCCACGTTTCAATAACAGTAATAATATCTTCATCCAGTGATTGTGGGGGCAAGCCAGTGGCAACATCCACTGCGGGAAAATATCGTATACACCCCTTCTCTTCTCTTACCCTGGGAAGGTTCTCCCTGAATAAATCCAACAGTTGATCACGCTTACCAGGCTTTACCTTTACTGAAGCAATAACATGAATCATGGTTACTCCCCTCCTCTTATCTATAACTTTCTCTATTAGCTGCCTGTGACTGCCTTAATGCTCTCATACGTGACATCAACAAGTTCTTCAAGGGTAGGCCTGTCTATAGCCAATGGTGGCATCAGTACAATAATGTCACCCAGAGGTCGGATAATGACACTTCTTTTTCTTGCCTCCCAGATGACCTTTTGACCAATTTTGTCTCCAGGGGCATAAGACCTTTTTGTCTTACGGCTCTTTACAAGTTCTATACCGACCATGAAACCTTTCTGACGCACTTCACCTACGTGAGTTAGCTCCTTGAATCGATCTAAACTGTTTTTCAAGATTGCAGTCTTTTGCTGGAGCTTTTGCAACAACCCTTCCTTTTTAAAGAGATTAATACTTTCCACCGCCACAGCACACGCTATTGGATTCCCTGTATAGGTGTGGCCATGAAAGAATGTTTTGAATTCATCAAACTGCCCGAGGAAACCGTTAAAAACTTCTTCAGTTGAAAGTGTTGCAGCCAAAGGCAGGTATCCCCCGGTAATCCCCTTCGCAACGCACATGAAATCAGGGGATATTCTCTCCTCTTCACAGGCAAACAGGTTTCCGGTTCGACCGAATCCGGTTGCAACCTCGTCGGCTATAAACAACAGTCCATACTCCTTTGCTATCTTCCAGATAGCATTAAGCCATCCTGGAGGTTGAAGAATCATTCCAGCAGCCCCCTGAACAAGAGGTTCAATGATTACGGCGCAGGTTTCTTCATGATGTTTCTTAACAACCTTCTCAAAGGCGTCAACACATGCCATTCCACAGGTCTCCTGCCTGAGTTTCATGGGACACCGGTAACAATAGGGTGAAGGCGCTTTAAATGTTTTAAAGAGCAGCGGCCCATACACTTGGTGGAAAAGATCGATACCTCCAACACTGACAGCGCCTATGGTGTCGCCGTGGTATGCATTCGTAAACGCAATAAACCGCTTCCTCCTTTTCTCTCCCTTCTGCTGCCAGTACTGATAGGCCATCTTCAGTGCAATTTCCACTGATGTTGAACCATTGTCAGAATAGAAGACTTTTGAAAGGCCTTTCGGTACTATTTCAATGAGTTTCTTTGCCAGAATAACTGACGGTACGTTTGCAAGGCCAAGCAAAGTAGAATGACAGAGGGTTTTTGACTGCTTTTGTATGGCATCTACCAGCTCTTTTTTTCCATGGCCGTGGACAAGAACCCACAACGATGATACACCATCAATGTATCTATTGCCTGACGTATCAACAAGATAACATCCCTCTCCTTTCTGAATTACAAGGGGATTCATGTCCATGTAATCTTTCATCTGTGTAAAAGGGTGCCAGATGTATTCTTTATCCCAGTCCATTAGCTGTTTCTTGCTGTACATTTCTCCTCCCACATATACATAGCGCCATTATATAAAACCTGTTTATATTCCATAAAAAGATGACCATGTTGCTTTACGGTGAACTGGGAACACATACAACACATTCCCCATTAAACAAGCCCGTGTTTTTTGCCAACAGCCCTTAAAGCTTCAATGGTATAATTCATATCCTCCCTGGTCAGATCCCTCACGACTGTAAATCGAAGCCTCGAGGTCCCTCCCGGAACTGTAGGCGGTCTTATTGCCTGAAGAAAAAGACCCTGTTCCAGGAGCTCTTCCTGCATCTCAACAGCAGCCTTATCTTCACCCACGATAATTGGGATTATGGGGCCAAAACTCTCCTGAAGATTAAAGCCAGCCTCTTTGAGCCCATCTCTGAGGTATTCTATATTGCTCCAAAGTTCATCTTTAAAAGAAATGCTTTTTTGAACAAGACCAAGTGCAGCGCGGGCCGCGCCAAGGGCTGCAGGTGGCAATGCTGTGGTATACATGAATGTTCTGGCTCTATTGATGAGAAAATCAATAATCACTTCGTCAGAAAGCACAAAGGCCCCAAAGGATCCCAGAGACTTACCAAAGGTACCCATGTGCACATCCATTGCACCACACAGTGAATGTAATTCTTCAACACCTATTCCCTGCCTGCCGAAGACTCCGGTTCCATGGGCGTCATCAACAATAATAGAGGCCTCGTAACGTTCTTTCAGCTTGTGAAGATCAGCAAGAGGTGCAATGTCTCCATCCATGCTAAATACGGTTTCAGTGACAATGAACCGTCTTCCTGTTGTATTTTCTTTCTTTATCTTCCTTTCCAGATCATCAATATCCTTGTGCTTGTAAATGATCTTCTTAGCCCTCGACAGTCTCATGCTGTCGATAAGGCTTGAATGGTTCAACTCATCGCTAAAAATAGTATCGCCTTCACGGGTCAGGGTTGAGATAATGCCTATGTTTGCCATGTAACCATTTGAAAATATGATTCCCTTTTTGTAACCCTTATATGCGGCAATCTCTTCCTCAAGGATTCCATAAAGGTCGATGCTGCCTGATACGCTTCTGGAAGAACATATTCCAGCACCATACCTGTCCGTTGCCTGTTTCGCAGCCTCTACAACCTTTTGATGTGTGTGCAGGGAAAGGTAGCTGTTGGAGCAAAGATTGAGGTATTCTCTCCCATTGTACATGATTCGTGTTGAAGACAGAGGCTCAAGGTATTTTATCGTTCGATAGTTGCCTTTCTCCCTAATCTTACTCAGTGTGGAGGATAACCTGTCTCTCATTTTTTGTGGTTGGGACCCCTTAAGAAGAATAAATACAAAGCCTGTACTTGAAAATTACACTATTTACTGCACAGCAGTCAACATCATTCATCTTAATGGTTAACACTTGTTTCTTAAAAAAACAGGGTGGGTCAATCAACCCACCCTGTTGAATCAGCGTACGGTTATTAGCCTTTAATGATTCTGCAAAGGATCATCTGGTGCTGTGGCGTAATAGAAGCCGGGTTCTGGTAGCAGCAGTTAGCGAATGCAACAAAATACTTTCTCAAATCCTTCATTGGCACAACCTCATCTACAAGACCGGCCTTCGCACAGTATTTCGGCCTTGAATTATCGTAGTAGGATTTTACGAGCTTGTTCATCTGCTCGATGACTTTTCCGAGAGGTTTACCGGCGTCTTTTTCTTTTACGAGCCTTCTTGCAAAGCTTGCTGCAGCAGCTGTTTCTCCGTGCATGACGTAGATCTCAGTTGTTGCTGTGCCGAGAGTAAAACAGTTGTTGTTATTTGCCTGCGGTCCGGCCATGATATAGTGCGCAGCAGCGGTTCCTTTCCTCAATACAACAGTCATCATGGGAAGATCGCTCTGCTCAATGGAGTATATGAGAGCCTGTCCAAG
>MVQO01000202.1 GCA_002067585.1 Syntrophorhabdus sp. PtaB.Bin027 | reverse complement strand
GCCTCTTATACGTTAAGGGTGACCAACAAAATTGGATCAGCATCAGCAGCCAGACCGTTGACCATACAATAAGGTTTGTTTTACCTGCCATAGCCATGCTATATGGGGATTAAGATTTCCACAGCTTAAGAACGGTTTCGTCATCAAAGGTCTGCCTGCGTTGTTTGCCTTCACGGGTACCACGAAGAGCACGCAGGCAAATATCCTCTGGTTCCTTCAACAAGATGGTTGCCCCTGGTGGTACCATTCTTGAGTTTTTGACCGCACTGATTGCCATAAAGAAACCCATCCTGATCTTGTTTTTTGTCGAAGACTTCCTTGATTGAGGCAGGGAAATCTCTGTTATAAGGCAAACGTTCACGGAATGCTTTACGAGTTATTGTTCAAGACACCTCCGGGTTGAAGTGGTCCCAGAGTTCAGGTGGCAGAGAAGTATTTACGATATATCTCGGGAATATACAAATATTTCCAGATAATAATATAAATGGCTGACATCGGTTATTTATGTCAGAATCACCAATACCTGTCTGGTATTGCGCAAAGAATGCAGTTTTGCTTTTCCTCTGTCCGTTGTCTCCAAAATTTGTAGCACTACAGACATACAGCGTAGTTGAAAAGATGATCTTCAGTGGTTATGATAGAAATTTAGAACTTGAAATACGGGATCTGTATTGAGGTACCGGCATGTCATTAAAATGGTTTCTGCCCTTTTGCAAAGAGAATGAATCATCTGGCACATAGAATGCATGATAACATCGACAACTAATGTAAAGAACTAATTGAGACTAACATGGTAAAGAAGTTGCAAATAGATGCCGATATGATTGAAGATAGAATTGTATGGTATAATAGCGAACGAATTGTAATCTGGTAGGCAACTTTCGGGGGGTAACAAAAGATAGTTGGGATTATTTTTCCAAAATTCCTGAATGATGCTGGTCAGGGGTAATGGCGGTAGCCTGGAAATATTTTGTCCAGACATTTTAGATTTAGCTTTTGTGTTGTTGCCATTATTCGTAACGAGTGTTATGGTATTCGATATGCAAAATGATACCGATTATTTCTTTCCCGGTATAATCGACAACACCACAAGTATTGCCAGCAAATAAACGGATATCTGTGTGAGATAAATGGAACAAAGTCATCAGCCATTTGACCTGAGCAGCGCCAGGGACATCCTGACTATCATATTCAAGCACAAGTACATAATCCTGATAACCTTTCTGATCATTAGCGCAGGAGTTACTCTATATGCATTTTCATTAAAGAGAGTCTATGAGTCTCAATCTGTGTTGCTGGTCAAACTTGGAAGGGAGTTTACGTCTCGGCCCGAAGTGGGTGGAGATACAGGTCGAGGATTTTCTGTTCCACCCGAAACCATTATGAGAGCTGAAATGAGCCTGATTACCAGCAGGGACCTCATCAATACGGTAATAAAAACAGTCGGTCAAGAGAAGATTTTTCCTGTCTTGAGCAAAGCCATCCCCGGCAGTATATCGCCGGATGATTTAGCTATAAATTTATTTCAGGAGAACCTCAGCGTTAACAACATCCAGGGTTCCAGCATGATACAGATCGCATTTACCCATCCTGATCCTTACATTGCCGCAAATGTGGTAAACACGCTCGTTGATGCTTTAAAGATAAAGCATCTTGAGGTATTCAGCACAGACAGCACCCCGTTTTTGAAAAGCCAGGAAAAAGTTTTTCAGGAAAGATTGAAAGAATCAGAGACCAAGTTAGCCAGCCTTAAACAGAAGTACGGCGTTTTCTCCTTTGAAGAGCAAAAAACGGCGCTGATTCAGCAACGAAGCACTCTTGATACAAATCTCAAGGCAGCGCAAAGCCAGGTAAACGAACTGGAACAAAAGGTCGCTATGATTAAAAACCCGAAATGGGCACCTGAGGTTCCACCTGAGATACGGGCACAGTTGATAGCGCTTCAGCAGAGAGAGCGGGAAGTAATGGGAAGATATATTGATGGGACCGTGCCAGTTCAAAATGTTCGCAAAGAAATGGATGCAGTAAAAGAATCCCTCAAGAAGCAATCAGAAGAAATCAGACAAACAGAAATTCATAAGGCAGAAGGTGAATTAAACATGGCAAGAGTTCGGGCTGATAACGCGAGGCGCCAGCTCGGACAGGTTGAAGCCGCATTGCAATCCCTTGAGACCCGCGCCCTTGAATTGCAGGGAGCAAAACGCGAGGCAGCCTTGCAAGAACAGAACTATCAGAACTATTCACGGAAGCTGGAAGAATCCATGATTATGGACGACATGGACCGACGAAAAATGGTGGCAATCACTATCGTTGAGAAAGCTGTTGCAAGTTCTTTACCCAAGCAAGGCAAAGCAAACAAGTTAGTGGTTATACTCATGGGACTTTTTGGAGGTATTGCTGCGGGTCTTGCCATCGCCTTTCTCCTCGAATTCATTGCTCCGGGCATGACTACACCGTGGAGCGCTGAGAGGCGTCTCAACCTTCCAGTTTTGTCAGCCATTCGGAGATTAATGATTTCATCCAGGGTGCCCGTTGATGTTAATCCAACACATGATTCAGCCAAATCAGAAATGGATATGGAGCAGGAGATGATTGACCTCTACCAGACTATCACAGCGGCATTACCTGACACTGACCGGCGTACTGTCCTTTTCGTAGGCTCCCGTTCAAACGAGGGAACGTCCACCATTGCACGGCAATTGGCACGGGTTGCATCGTTGCGTTTGGAAAAATCTGTTCTTCTCATAGATCTCGATAGAAGTCGGCCAGATTTGCATGTTTACTCAACACTTAAGCCCCAAGCTGACCTTCAAGATGGAGAGGGTCAGCTTGGACTAACCCTAGCCCGTGTTGAAGAGAGCAGTCTTTATGTTATGCCTCTTTTTTGGAGGACCATGGTTACTCCAAAGACCATCGATTATGCGAAACGTGGTGATTTCTGGGAATCCTTAAAGGATCAATTCGATTTAATTATTGTAGACTCACCCCCGGCATCTATGTTTCCTGATGGCCCTGCCATAGTATCCCGTCTCGACGGGGTAATTCTTGTTGTTGAGGCAGAAAAAACCAGGTGGCACGTTGCCCTGAGTGTGAAAGAAAAGATTCTCAAGAGTGGCGGTAATATTCTCGGCATTGTCTTTAACAAGAGGCGGCTCTATATACCAGAGCTTATTTACCGGTACCTATAGGCGCAAAAAAAGAAACACAGAGACAAATGAATAAAGCGAACGATAACACTGTCGAGCAGGTTACGAATCTGATAGTTTCTGAGTCAGAGTCTTCTTATGATGAAGATAGATCAGAATCTGCCAGAAAAAGCGATACGAAGAAAAGAATATCAAATAGGGGGGAAATCTTTTTTGGGCATCCCAAACAGCGATGGTTCCTCATTTTTGGAGATATTTTTGTTCTGACTCTGGCACATTGCCTGGCTTCTCTGATCAGATTTGGTGAGCCCGTGGATCCAGTTTTTTTCTATACATGGGTGATCTTTGTTACCCTCTTCGTATATCCAACTGCCCTGTATATCTTTGATCTCTACAATTTATCCAGGCTATTTCGATCTGTGGAAACTTTACTGAGGAGCGCTTTTGCCATATGTGCCGGAGGGATTGTATCCATTTTTATATTCTATTTAGTGCCATACGGTTGGTATGGAAGGGGTATCATGGCTATCCACATGGTTATCACATGGATTCTTCTGAACGGGTGGCGGTTGACCTACTCTGTCTTTTTTCAGCCCGCCATGGCTAAAATTCCTGTTCTTGTTCTGGGGGCCGGACAATCGGGAAGGGCATTGCATGAACTCCTCAAGTCCCGATTTTCGCCATATGATGTTAAAGGGTTCGTTGATGACAACCCCGAAAAGATTGGGCTATCTTTCTCACCAAGAGTTCTCGGGACCTGCGACCAGCTTGAGGAGATTGCACAGGAGGTTGGGGTAGATCGCGCTATTATGGCCATTCCCAGAAACAGGCCTTTGTCATTAATTCGGAACATACTCCATGCTCGCCTCAAGGGCATTGAAATAGAGGATATGCCAAATGTTGTCGAGCGGCTCACAGGCAGGATACCGGTGCAAAACATTGCAGATCAGTGGCTTCTCTTTTCTGATGGATTTTATCTCCTCCACAAGGAGTATATTCGAAAGATTAAGCGTCTTATGGATATGGCAGTGGCAGCCA
>MVQO01000201.1 GCA_002067585.1 Syntrophorhabdus sp. PtaB.Bin027 | reverse complement strand
TAATACAAGGGGTCGTCTTTCCTGACGGAGAGATGGCCAAAACACAGGAGCTGGTAGCCTAATTATGGAGAACAAGGATACGTTGAAAAAAATCCCATACACAACTATTGACAATATCTCAAAGAGCTGGATACATGAGTGTTAGATAATATGATGCAGATATTCATATCATTCTCGATATCTGAGCTATACCTTCTTGCATAAGATTACGTTTCTTCTCGTCCAATATAAAGCTATGAGGTAAAATGTCAAGAAAACTTTGACTGACTGAAACGGCTTTACTGTGATCACCTAATCTTTGAGCAAGATCAATATAGAGAACGCCCAGGTCCTCGAGGATCTCTTGTAAATCAAGATTACGTATTCTATTGACCTCCTGGAGGGCAGAATCTAAGACAATTAATGCATCCTCTTGTTTATCCAATGCAGCATATGTCTCGACAAGACCATAATAAGCGCTTAGAAGTCTGATGGTTTCAGGGGCATAGGCAGATTTGTTCTTAACAAGGAGCGTGCGAATTTCATTTATAGCATTTATGTATGCCCTCGCAGCCCTGTCATACTCTCCAGCCTTATAATAAAAGGCTCCGCTTTCTATATGTGAGCCATAGTTTTCTTCAGCTTTGACAAGGAGGGATTCCTTATTAGCTTTTGTTTTTTTCCACATGGTAATTTTCTGGTTGCATAAGTTTACAAATTCTTCTATTTCTCTTGAATTGAGAATGAATTTTTGGCTGTCATTTTTCGTGGAAGTAAAGCTCATCAATACCCCCAGTATTTCACGTGCTTCATAATATCTGTACTGTTTGATATACAACTGAGCAAGAAGACAGTATACTTGGAGAGCTAAAGGCCAATACATCTTCTGCATGTTTGGATCAGAGAAATTACTAAATTCGTTTGCCGCCGTTTCAAGCTCAGTTGCCGCCTCCCTTACCATCCCTGCTCCCAGATGCAGGGTTCCTGCCCGGAAATATCTCTCCATAATGTGGAGGGAGTTATCAGATAAAAGAATGCTTATTTCTGCTTCACGCCTTAATGAATCAATGAGTCCATTGGTTTTAGTAAGAAAGCTGCCGATTGCATCCACCAATTCCCTGTAATATTTAAGAAAATCCTGAATGACGTCGAGGTTTTCGTCTTTGATGTCATTATTGCATAAATAATTCTCTATTCTGTACCTGTAGGGTGCAACCATTTTTACAATTGGATCATCAACATTCTTTTCAAGACGTTCAATAGTTTCCACGAGGTGAACTGCCTCGACAGTACTCAGGAGATTTCGCTCCTTAAGTTTTTTAAGCCTCTTAACACATTTAATAATTCTGTCACAATCCTTTTGAATTGTTTTGAGCCGAGCAACATCTCCCTGAACATCGCTGGACATAGCATCAAAATCACAGGTGACATGGGATATTGCGACAGATTCTATAACTTTAGCAAAGTCTGTTAATGGCACGTTGCAGTGTTCATCTATGAAATCCCTGAGTCTTATGGTCTCTGCCCCCTTGATGGATAAGCCCCCTTCTGTAGCATTGTACACCATGCCTTCCATTCCTGAAATCCTTTGTTCGAAGGCAGTCCCGAAGGTTAGGAACTGGCCCAAAGTATAACGTTCATCCCCAAAAATATCCTTTACAATGGGATTCCTTTTTTTATTCTGTTCTATGTACTCTTCAGGATAAAACAACTCTGTGACTTCTCCTGCGTGCAACTTCTCTCGAAAGGAAAGGTCCTGCGCAACGAGAGCAATAGGATCAGCACCCATTAACTGTGCCAGTGCGAATGCCGTGTGAGCAACTGACCCGCCAAACTGCTCCATATGGGATCCTTTATCCAGCCAAAATCTTTGAACCCAAATACTTGCTGGATGCTTATGAATGATGGCAAAGAACGTGGGGCCGGGGTAAAGTGCGCTTAAGGATTCATGGACAACCTCTCCTGAAAAAACAGCTGGTATTGATCGCAATAAAGGGATATCTTGGAAGACCAGAAACTGTGTTCGGTTTGATTCAAGAACAACTACTATATCGGGAATGATGCCTGCAGGGACAAGGGTAGGAATCACAACATCCACGGCAATTATCACTGCTCTTCCCTTGGCTTTATGAAGGAGGTGAATGTTTTTCTCAAGAGATGGGCCTGCAGAAACAATGATCGCAGGATAGCCCTTGAAAAGATTTTTCAGTCTTGCAACACCCGCCGTTCTCATTATTGACGGTATGTTCTCAAGAAATGCATCACTCCATTCTGCACCTCTATTGACTCCTGTGAGGACATTCACATCGGTGAACATCTTTGATTCTTTGAATTGACTTCTAAACTTCTCATAAGCTGCTTCATCCGTTTCAATACACAGACTTTGTTTTAATACATAAAACCTTCCTCTGGCTATGTCTCTATGATGTTTTTGTATGAATCTTAAATCCAGTTTGCCATCACCTATAATCAGATTAACCCTCTCAGAACCCAAAAGCTCCGATAGATCTTTTAGGCCGATAATGACCTTGAATATTTCTGGAACTGCCTCATAAATTACTAGTGTGCATTTGTCATCCATCAGCTTCAACAGGTGTTCCGGATATACACCGAGCCCAAAACCGAGAAGAAGAATGACTTTTGTCCATTCTTTTTTGTTCAACAACTTTGTTGCGCCGGGCGGAAGGTTGGAAAGATTGATGTCGTCGTGAAAAGTAATTGTCTTTCCATCCGGCCGTCGATATGATATCTCTATTCCATCTGTGCTTTTGCGTAAAACCTTAACTTTTGCATTATCCACAATTGTTTCTTCAATCATTTGAACCAAGTGAGAGTGGGTCTTGCTCAGAGCACGAAGATTCTTTTCATAGATATCCATTATTTCTCCCTCTTTCTCGTATCATGAAACTCAATAAAACATCTTCTTATAAAATAGCAAGAAATATGCCGGTTATTTTTGTTTTACCTTAATCTGAAGACACGTTGCCCACGTCGTAAAATGGTATGGCGACAGCTACTTATGCTAACAATTTACCGTCAGCAAGCATAAATGACATGAAAGTAGCCCATTATGTGCATATTTTTGTGTCAATACATTGACAAGGTTTCCCCTTGATTCTATGAAATATATGGACGGCTTAATTAGTTGATCAAATACCGGATCTTTTCAGTCCAGCTAAACTACAAACAAATTTTACCGCCCCCAATATTTCCTGTGTTCTACTCTCATCTACTTCACCAAGAGAATATATCAGGCGTGCAAAAAAAGATGGATCGGCGCTTCGGAAGGATACCATTGGCATAGCTGCATGCACTGCTTGGTCAAAATAGACTGCGATGCCTTTCATTTGGTCACCAACAACAACAATACCTTCAGTGGCGCCCAGTCCGCTTGAAGCTGTCACAACGCTCGAACTTGGGGTTCCATGGTCAATGACGCAATTGTTCATTTTGAAAACTTCCATCCCGTAACCACCGTTATGTGTTGCATAAAACAAACTGGACTGATCAAACGCGTTAGGAAGAAGAGTGATAAATCCTGACCTGAAGGACCCAAGGGGAACTTTTTTCCAATGAAAGGTGACTTTAATGTCAATCTGAGGAATATCTTGGTAGACAATATATTCTTTATCAATTGAACCAATCTCTGTCATTATCGTTCCAACGCAACCTATCCAGGGGCCTTTCGAACTTGTTCCTCTCCTTATTGTGGGATCCGTTTTTTCAAGGTCAGTTATTTGGGATTTTCCTGGCCTCTGTAACACAGAGCTTGCAGAATACCAATCGGCGCTGAGCGATATTTCCTCAAAATATCCATGCTTTATAGTCCCTATTAAGGGTTCTGGCTGCATACCGGGAAATGCAAGGCTTTCGATTGCAAGTCCCCTTTGGTGGTTGAGAACAATATCCACTGACGGCGTGATAATTTGAGTAAATCTTTCACCGATATCAATACCTTCCCCGGCATAGTATTTCTTTCTACTCTTTCTCCTTCTCACACCTAAAACCACTGCACCGAATAGACCATTTATGTCGATGGGAATTTCAGTTGACTGAATTCTTTCCTCTCTATCGCCAATGGTATGTTTCAGTTTTTTCTGTGTTTTGAGTATTTGTTTTCTAAGTGATGTCCATCGTTCCTGCACTAAATGAGTTCTAAAATCACTCGACCAGAGGAAACATAGATGCCTTTTCAGTTCCTGAAGACCTTTTTCAGAAAATACTTCTTTTTTTCTTGCAGCATATATCTTCCGGTATATTGCAAAGCACTGTGCGTTGAGCCATGCACTGTTCCTGCCTGTTACCTGCCAACGGGTGACATTATATTTTGGCTGCTTCTTTACCGGGATTGGATGAGTGGGTGTTTCAAGCGACAGGGGGATCCGTGAGGGAAGATCCAAAATATCGGGTGCCGAGCCCAAGACATCAGCAGGAAGGACCAAATCAAACCGATGGTCATCTCGAATCCGGTGGTATAAATCTCTTATTCTAGACCATTCCCCTCCCTGGGCCAGCCTTGGTTCTGCCTTGAACCTTCCCGGTCTAAAGTCAAAAATTTCTGCATCATTCCCATAAAGACAAAAGAACCTCTCATTGCTGCCAACGTGACCGCCCAGGAATTGAAGCATCTCTTTCAGGCTGATGTCATTATGGGCATAACGCTGGAACTTCTGAAAAGAAATTGAATCATTCCATAAAACAGGAATGGTTTCATTGTTATTTCCAATTACAGTCTGTGGATAATATCGATATTCACTATTCCATTCAGGATGAAGAGTCTTTGGATTATTCCATTCCATGATGATTCCTTTCACCCCCAAATTAGAATAGTGCTCAACAATACCCCGAGAATACGCCTGTTCATTTATAAACCATACTTCAGGTATTTTATTGATCAAATTCCTGTATGTATCAACACCAATTTCAAGATTCCATTTATTCACTTGTGCTGGAACAAGCGGTGCAATAAGTTGCGAGTAACCTGATCCGATAAATTCGACTTTTCTCAACTCAATAGCTTTTTTCAGCACATCAATCCAGTCTTGATCAAGCATACGGGCAACTTCAAGTGTATAGGCAGGTGCTTCAATGGCAATCGGAATGCTATCCTCTATTGCTAGATTAAGAAGGGGCCAAAAACACCTCCGTATTATCTCCAAGCGTCTGGATTCAGGAATAGATGAATAGGCAAGATTGAGATGAAATATGGAGTACAAGCTTAACATCACTTACCCTAGAGGGTTCCCTCCGGAAGCTAACCAACCCCCATCAACATAAATAGATTGACCTGTAAGATATTTGGAATGATCTGAGGCAAGAAAGACCGTCAGACCTGAAAGATCAGATGCTATGCCC
Organism: Syntrophorhabdus sp. PtaB.Bin027; assembly: GCA_002067585.1. GTDB lineage: Bacteria > Desulfobacterota > Syntrophorhabdia > Syntrophorhabdales > Syntrophorhabdaceae > Syntrophorhabdus. Next base: position 113,751 of record MVQO01000201.1, on the reverse strand, counting down.
GCCCGGCCCATAGGAATCAAACTTATAAAACTTTCTCTTATTTTTTCGCTTGCAAAGAGCTCTTCCGTCATGTGTGTCCTAAATCTTCCTGGCCCAATACTGTTTACTGTGACTCCTTTTGACGCCCATTCCACCGCTAATGCCTTTGTAAGCTGTCGAATTGCCCCCCGACTCGCCACATAAGGGGCCATGTTTGGCAATCCTATTTCTGCAGTCAATGATGAGATAAGAATGATCCTACCTCCTCCGGAGGACACCATCTGTTTTGCGGCTTCCTGACAGCAGAAAAAAGTTCCCGATAAATTAACCTTTAAAACTCTTTCCCATTCACGAGGGGCAAAATCAATCGCAGGTTTTCTCATTTGAACACCGGCAGCAGTAACCAAAACATCCAATCTGCCGAACGATTCAATAGTTTTTCTAACTAATAATTTGACTTGTCTTGGTTTAGTCACATCTACTTCTTGAGTAAGAATATTTTTTTTATCAATGCCAATGCGCTCCCTCGCATCCTCAAGCTTGACTCTATTACGGGACGAGAGAACAACACAAGCCCCTGCCAGTCCAAGCGCCTGAGCCATGGCAAAACCCAAATCACCGCTTGCTCCAGTTACGATTGCAACTTTTCCTCTCAGTGAAAAATCCAGAGAATGTTTCATTGTCACTAGGCTAATGACCCCTTCATATTATGATCATTCACAATAACTTCCCCACCAGGCACTTTTAGTCCAACCGCCATCAATGACAATCTGCTGCCCATTGATGTGTTTAGCTTCCTCAGAAACAAGAAATGCAATCAGCTCAGCCACGTCTTCAGCCTCTCCCAGTCTTCTGTTGGGGGTCCTGCTTAGCATACCCTTTCCAATATCAGGGCTTTGGGATAAAAACCATGATGTCCTTGGTGTTATGATTGGTCCTGGTGCGACTGCATTTATGGTTATTCCGTATTTGCCCCATTCTACAGCCAGAGCCCTCGTCAGGCCCTCCACACCAGATTTGGCAACGTTATAGACAACTCTTTCAGGATATGTAGCAATTGTGTGGAAACTTGTCAAGTTAACAATTCTCCCATAACCTTTGGATATCATTGATGTTCCGAATATTTTACATGACAAGAAAGCACCGTCAAGATCTGTTTGCATTACTGATTTCCAGTCTTCGTAGGTAATCTCTTCAGCTTTTCCAGACGCTGCTGGTGCTGCTGCACACGTGACCAATATATCAATCTTCCCATCTTTCATTAAAACTCGATCTTTAATTGTTGCCAACTCCTTTTCCTTTCTTACATCGCACGCGTAATACTCCACTGTTCCTTGGTGAGATGCCTGTTTTGTTTCTACCAGTTTTTCAGCAACTTTTTGAACGTTTTTCTGTGATTTCGCAATCATAACAATATTACAGTTTCTCTCAAAAAGCTTTTCCGATACAGCGGCTCCAATTCCACTTCCTGCCCCGGTAATAATGGCTGTCCTTCCGAACAGATCTAACATTTTCTTCCCTCTCTGCTTGTTAAATCTTCTCCCATTCTTTCTTTTTTGCTAAATAAGCCCATACATAAGAGACATGTACGCCGGGTTCTCCAACAACAGGGTGATATCCCATAGGTATTGTGCTCCAGCTGTGGTCGTGTACAAACCAGGCGTCCTCAACAGAGGAACCATTAAACCAAATTCCTCGCCCCACTTGAACGGCTCTTTCGCTCCCCCCTTCTAAAAGATAAAAAAAGACCTCTTCGAAACCCTTTTCGGGCATCAGTTCGAAAGGGTGTGGAAGACTAGACCAAGTGCCGTATGCGTTGTGTTTTGTAATGCCCAATCTCAATGTAGGGCAAGGGCCATTTGGCGTCAAGTAATGATAGACGGCTCTCTCATAATTGCCTTCCCCCACAATGATCTTTTTTGCCTCACTTCTATCAATGGTGGTTGTTATACCAGAAACCTCGCAAACAACCCTAGCAATATTACCCCCCTCAAGGTACACTTCGGCCTTTTCACTCCCAGTATCAAAACAAAGAAGATTCTCTTCGCCGGTTACTTCCAGGGTCATTAGTCTCTTTTCATTATTCCATCTATACGACATATCTCTCCTCCTTGAGATTTTCAACTGCCTTTTCAAGTGATTTTTCACGTACAAATCCAGTACCTACTGCGAATCTTCTCCCAATGCAGTCAATAGCCTCTCTATCAACGTCAGCAAGAATAGATGCATAAAGACTTGGATTTTTGTATTCAAAATAAGTATGCCAAAGATTGAGGTCCAGCTTAGCTCCCAACGCTAATCGTATGATCCCAGCAATAAAGTTAGCACCTCTTAGGGGTGTTGTCCCAGAACTGTCCCAACCTCCTGAACAACGGGGAGTAAGTTCAATTATACACGGACCTTTTCCTGTGAGCATAATGTCAGCCTTTAAGATGTGTCCCCCCATTTGTCTGTCCATCCCTATTGCTTTTCCGGCTCTATAAATAATGTCAAAAACTTCCTTTTTAATTGCATAATTATGTAAAGCAGGATTGATATGACCAATTTCTACACCCCATGCTATGTCGTCAAAAAGACCGGTTTTGATAGCCTCAAAGAGTTGAAAATCTTTACGGAACAGTCTGTCTACCCAATTCAACCAATACATTTCTCCATTGTACCAGACCGTTTCAACAGACTGTTCTGCAATCTCATTATCAACAGGACACATCATCTCTTCCATTATGGCAATACCCGTTGTTCCCTCAGCTATAGCCCTCTCGAATATTTGTTCAGTCAATTCCTCCGGTCTGTGGATTGCCCGGAAACCTCTGCTTCCCGAATTGTCAGTTGCTTTCACAACCCCCTTGCCACCATTTCTTTTGAGAAATAAACAGGCTGCATCCAGGTTCGTGACGCATTCAAATTTGGGTTGAAGTAGCCCCTCTTCTGTTAGTATTCTGCGGGTAATATTCTTGAATCGACATGCATGGGAAATGTTGGGATCGATTGCATGGATTTGCAGATATTTACCAACGTTTGCTGCAGTTTCGTGGCAATCAGCGGCGATTGCTACAGCAGCCCTAATATGGAACTTTTCCTTCAGTCTTTTGGCTTCTTCAAGGTTTCCTTTGATATCAAAAGTATCTAACTCAACAGTCTCGTCCGCATATTTCATGCAGATACACTGCTTGTTTCTGTCAGTTATGATAAGTCGGAAACCCATCCCAATTATCTCCCTGGCAGCAATTTCCTGCATGGGACCACCTGCAAACATCCAAATAGCATTCTCTTTTTTCATACTCGTTTTTTACTCACTTTATCCATGTATGTTTCAATCGTCTCAATCCTTTCTTGCGTAAAGTATAATTTCACGACCTATGCCTTGTTGCGCAAAGGCTTGGTATAAGGATCTTCTAACTTTATTTTGGCCTGAACGCCATAGATTCATTTCAAAATTCATTCTACTTCTATGGCAATACCTGCCTACTTCATCGTTTCCAATATAGTTACATCCCATCAGTAAAAAAATGTCTATTGGAAACGTCGCTTCTTTTAAGAAAACTGAGTAGCCGCATCTTTCCAGGAGGTTTGTTAATGAATCAAAGTTAAAATAATTAATATGATGGGGAGGAGCAACCCACCATGGCTTGAAGCCACATTCTGTCCTTAATACACCTTGAAAAAAACTATAATCATTCGGAACAACGACGCACAATAAACCGCCTGGATTTAGCATGAGATTAGTTATGCTAATCATTTCAGTCGGGTCTGGAATATGCTCAAGGACTTCACTCATATGAATCACATCAAAGGTGCCCATGTCTTTAAAATTATCCGAGGTCAGAAACCCTTCTATAATGTTCAGTCCCAAACTCCGGCTATGAGCTACAGCCTTCTCCGATGGCTCTATGCCCAGAGTCTCCCAGCCACGCTCCTTGCCATGGAGAAGGTAGAAGCCGGGACCTGATCCGACGTCCAGCATCTTACGCTGGAACTTCGTTGGCAGGCACTCCTCGAAGGTCTCATAACGGTCAGCATAGACTATATTCCACCAGCCAAGGTCCTCCCGATATCTCTCTATGTATAACGGCTTTACCATACTGTAATAGTCATTTTGATAGACAGATTGAAGTTCTTCTTTGGTTGGTATTGGCACAATATGTTTAAAACCGCACTTTTCACATTCTATCACATCAAAACCTTTATTTTGATCTTGTATAAAACCTCTATGAGTTTGCCATTTTTTCTTTCTTTCCAAAGTTTATCTCCTCGATGATTTTTTGAGCAACCAGAGGTGTGCCATTATCACTGAAAAGTTTTTGTGATCTTTTTATCATGTTTCTTCTTAATTTTTGATGGGACACGAGGTATTTTACCTTTTGGGCCAACGTTTCCACGTCAACTTCATCGATTTGACCCATACAAAAAGCTATCTTGTTTTTTTGAAAAACTGAGGATGACTTACAATGGTCTTGTGTGAGACACAGATGAATTGCCGGCACTCCCATTGCTGCCAGTTCATAAGCTGTCACCCCGAATGACGCAACAGCAAGGTCAGCCTCAGCCATTATGTCTCCTATATTCAGCACATTTTCAAAGATCCTGTGTATATGAGGAAAGTTGCCGAGTATTTCGTTAAGACTGTCTCTGTGAGCAAATCCTGGACCAAGTATGATCGTGACCTCAAACTGACCATCTATAACCTTTAAAGCTTCCATGGTTTTCAGAGTCATGCCCTTGGGATCACTCCCTCCCATAGTTACCAGAATGTTGTGTATTTTCGTTTTCTTTGTCGCCTTGATTCTTTTGTACAAGTTTTCATCATTGTGTGAAAATTCTCGTCGGAGAATTACCCACTCCCAGCCAATAAACCGTTGTCCTGTGAACCCTTGCCAATCCATTTTTTCGACTTGTGGAACAGGAGGGTAAAAGGCAAGATCAGCGAGAAGACGTCGATCCGTTGGATCATCAATAGTTACAACCAAAATCCCTTTTTTTCGAAGATTGGATACTATATTAGGTGGCAAGTCATCACGTATATCGAGGATGAGGGCACAGGGATGATTTTTTTTTACGATACAATTGAACCAATCTCCATAGTCAAATTGATCTTCGCGGGGATTTGCAGTCTCAACCTTGTATCCATGATTCAATATCATTTCCATTGCTTTGTTATCGTAAAGTACTGCGAACACTACTCCGCTGCCGTGCTTATCTCTCAGTTCATCTGCCAGGGCGATACATCGCACAATATGGCCAAAACCAATTTCATGAGAACCATCGCAACGAAAAAGAATAGTGCCTTTCATATTCATTATATCTTCCAGTAAATTTCTTTGATCGATACAGAGGCTTGCCTTTTTTCGGTGATATATGATCTTAATTTACATGTCATCTCTCGTTACAGGTTCGCCCCCTGCTATATTTCTTTTGATTGTGCTTTCCTGATATGTCATCCATTCCAATGCGCTTATTCCTCGAATTGGCCTCAGGAACTTAGCATTGTCGAGTGTCAGTTTTTCTCCCACCTTAATCGACCGACTTGCGTATACGCCCCTACGTGCCCATTGTCGTTCTGCGATTTCATCATCTGCAGGTTCTTTTATCCCATCACCCAAGGCTTTCTCTAAATTTCTTATCCTGTTAATCATGGCTTTAAATTCATCAATGGTCATAGCAAAAGGGGCATCTGGAGTACCGAGATTTTTATCAAATGTTATATGCTTTTCAATAATGCATGCTCCTAAAGCAACTGCGCCCAAAGCTGTCACGTCATCCAAGGTATGATCCGATAAGCCAATAGGTACATTGAATGTTTGTCTCATAGTCTCAACAGCCTTGAGGTTAACCTTTTCATATTTGGGTGGATAATTGGAAACACAATGCAACAGCGCTACGTCTTCAGTTCCACTCTGTCGAAGCCTCTTAATCGCAGTATCAATCTCACCGGTATATGCCATACCTGTTGACAAGATAATTGGCTTTCCACAACTACCCAGCTTCTTAAGAAGAGGGATAAAAGTGAGATCGCCTGAGGCAACTTTAAAAGCCCTGACCCCCATCTCGTTCAATTTATCAACTATTTCAAGTGAAAATGGGGTACTCATAAATTCTACCCCACACATATCAGCGCATTCCTTGAGCACAGAATGCCATGAAACGGGAAGTTCATATTTCTTAACCACATCATAGGCCTCCCATTTTGACCCATCTGGCTTGAAAGGGCTTAACAATGATTCTGCTGTGTATGATTGAAACTTGACACAGTCAATGCCAATCTCTTTTCCTACTCTTATATAATCTTTGGCAAGCTCTAAACTGCCATTAAAATTACTTCCAACATCTGCGATTATGTAAGTCCTTCCTTTACCAATGGTTTTATCACCGATCCTCATCTTTTCCTCATAAATGTTTATTCTTTCAAACATTTTTCGAAAGCATTTCTTGCCAACTTGAGATCATTCAGTTCAATAATTCTTAATGCTTCATCAATCTCTTGCTCTAATGTGTCGAAAATCTTTTTTTGTATTATTTTTTTATTTATAATTCTCATCCAGGGTTTTTCTATGAATAATTGTATTATGTCTTTAGCATTGAAAAATGTATTCTTATAATAAAGATTGTCATAAATACAACACAGAACAGCATAGTCTTCCTCTGTATCCAGTGTGATTCTGATTTCCGGGTCGTGAAGTTCTTGAGGTGCATGTATAATCAATATTTTGAATGCTTCGGGATTTGATCGGTATATATATGGAGTAACATGCTCTTTCTCATAATCTTTCCTTGCGTTGTTGTAAGCCATGTCAAGGGCAGAGAAAGAAAATACTTCATTATCAAGTCCATGGGGAAAAGTCTTTGCAGCAGATATACTGCAATAGTCAGCTTGTTCATGGATATAACGATTAATGGTTTCATCCACCACTGATGCGTCTATACACGGACAGTCACTGGTGATTCGCACTATTGTCGTTAGCCCAAATGTTTTCGCTGCCAGATAATAACGTTCGAGTACATTTTCCTTGCTTCCCTTAAAGGAGAGAACTCCTTCCTGGGAGGCGATATCAGCTATAGCGTCATCAGCTCTATCCTCTGTTGTGGCTACGACAATAGTTTCAATCATTTTGGATTGTTTGACCCTTCTAATGACCTGTTGTAGTACCGTGATACCACTCCCGTATGGGAGCTCAAGCAACACCTTACCAGGTAGCCTTGTAGATGAAGTACGTGCCTGTATTATAGCGCCAACCATCGTTAGTTCACCTCATCCATTATTTTGAATATCGTATCTACCACTCTGTGACAGTCGCTCATGGTCATGCCATGATAGATTGGGATACTTATTGCCCTTCTGTAGAAATCTTCAGCTACCGGACAGCAACCATTTTTATATCCCAGGGTTTCATAATAAGGTTGGAGATAAACAGGGATATAAAGAACCTGTACACCAAGACCTTCTCCACGCATCTTGGAGAAGATTGCGGTTCGCTTGTCTACAAGATGATCTTTTAAACGAATCGTGTACAGATGATAAGAGGATTTTCCATAGTCCCTTTCAACTGGTATATGGAAAAATGGGTTATCCATAAAAACACTGTTGTAATGCGCGGCAATCTCTCTCCTCGTCCTTACAAATTGTTCGACCTTTGTCAATTGTGAGTTACCCAGGGCTGCCTGTATGTCAGTCATACGATAGTTGTACCCAAGGCACTGCATTTCATAGTACCATTCACCGTGATCTCCATTGTTCGTTGATACGAAATCATGTCTGTTCTTGGTTATCCCATGACTGCGAAATAAAAGAAGCCTATCAAACAACAGTTTATTATTGGTTAATACAGCTCCACCCTCTCCCGTAGTGATGTGTTTGACAGGATGAAAGCTAAGGATCGTCATATCCGAGCATTGACAGCTTCCAACTTTGGCCCAACCATTACTCCCTGTTTTTGTGTAAGCCCCCAGGGCGTGGCATGCGTCCTCGATCACCGTAAGCTTATATTTATCAGCCAATGCGCGGACAGCCACCATGTCTACTGGATGTCCTGCGAAATGCACCGGAACTATAACCTTCACCTTATGGCCAATCTTCTCCTCCAGGCTTCCAACATTGAGATTGGCAGTGTCTGACTCAACATCAGAAAATATGGGCCTTGCACCCAAGTAAAGCGCAGCATTTGAAGTTGCCACAAAGGTAATTGGTGACGTAATTATTTCATCGCCTTTGTCCAAACCAGCAGCAAAATAACTGGCGTGAAGCGCTGCGGTTCCAGAGGAGAAAACTGCACAGTATTGCGCTCCTGTGTATTCTCGAATAGCAGACTCAAATTTTCCGATTGCTGGTCCCTGAGTCAAATAATCAGATTCTAAGACTGATATCACTGCTTCAATGTCGTCCTGATCAATGTATTGTCTGCTGTAAGGAACAACTTTATTCACATTCACATTCCTCAATAAATTGCTCAATTTCCTTGACTGTCAGCCATTTGACATTATTGTCACTCCGATAGGAAAAACCGTCTGTCATTCTCGGAAATTTGGTGTACCGGTGATATTTGTTTCCACCATTAGCAAATGGCGGTAGGATGACATACTTATCCTTTAGATCAACTGTGTTCCTCCCATCGTCTTCAGAAACAAGGCTCTCATGAATTTTCTCTCCAGGGCGTATGCCCACAACCTCATACTGGGCATCATCTGATATTGCATTGATGAGATCAAGTATTCTCATGCTGGGAATCTTAGGCACATAGACTTCACCTCCAACGCTCTCAGCCACAGCATACGCAACGAGTGAAACGCTCTGGTCCAAGGTGATCCAGAATCTGGTCATACGTTCATCGGTAATTGGGAACTTTTTCACACCATTATTTTTCATCCCGTTAAACAGGGGGATAACACTCCCACGACTTCCAATAACATTTCCGTAACGAACAAGAGCAAATGAGGTTTCCTTCAGACCAACATAGCTGTTAGCAGCAATAAATAGCTTTTCCATGGCAAGCTTTGTTGCACCATAGAGATTTATGGGACTCACAGCTTTGTCGGTCGACAGGGCAACAACCTTTTTTACTCCTCTGTCTATTGCGGCATCAATTATATTTTGCGCACCAATAATGTTTGTTTTCACAGCTTCGAAGGGGTTATACTCTGCTGCTGGAACCTGTTTGAGGGCAGCTGCGTGAATAATATAGTCTACACCCTCGAATGATCTGTACAAACGCTCCTTGTCTCTGATATCTCCGAGAAAAAATCGTATTGCATACTCTGAATCAGGAAAGATCTTTGCCATTTGGTGCTGTTTGAACTCATCCCTGCTGAAGATAATGACTTTTCTGGGTTTGTGATGTTCAAACAAATAGCCTGTAAACTTCTGACCAAATGATCCTGTGCCTCCAGTAATAAGGATTACCTTATCATCAAACATGAACCATCTCCTTTTGGGGTCAAATATCTTTCAAATATTCGTACGCTCCTTTATTCCGTGACTTGACAATGGAAGCCATTCTGTCTCCTCCAGTACCCTATAGAATAGCCATTTATAGACCATTTAAGAACTCTTCGTGATTGAATGCAATAAGTATACCAGTACAATTTGCCTCAAATGGCCGGTAGGTTAAGAAGATGCATTTATGTTGGAAGTAATAAATGTGTAAAAAATTATTTGAGGAAATTCAACAATCCCAGTTCCTGTATCTTTGTGAATGAATACATGAGGGATTGGTATATGGTTGATAGATTACTGTATTCAGTGGCAAGCTGTGCTAAATCTGCATCCATGGTGTCTGAAATAATCTTCGCAGTACGATTCTGCCGGGCATTGTTTGCTTCAGTCAATCTATCCATAGTCTGCAGGTTAGTGCCCACATATGCAGTATTTCTTCTTATAATGTTGAGCCCCTCATCGATCTTTGCAATGTTGGTCCTGCTCCAATTTGCATTGTTGCTGAGTGGATCAGATAGAGTATCCCTCAGGTTTTTCAACATTTCGAAAATTGAATAGTCCTTGATCTCAAAGGAATCACCTTCTGTCAACCCTTCTGTTGTAATAAAAGTTATTCTGATACCACGATTTATGGCATTAGCCTCTGTAGATCCGTCAATAAAGGTGCCCCCATTTATAGCCACAGGTCCGGACATCGCGCCACCATTCACAGAATATTGGTAATATCCGTTGTCCAATATTTCAACCTGAAAAGACGTTGTGCCGGTGTCCACATCACTCTTATCCCAGCCGCCATTTGCTAACACAGTTGCATCAACTGCGCTAAAACCAAGCATCTGGCCCGCGGTGGAACCTGGGTTTGACCAGTCCAAGGTAATGTTATTGGTAGTGTTGTTAGCGAAGGTGAACCTCCGTGTTGATGCATCGTACGTTACTGCGTGACCAGTTTCTAACTCATTAAGCCTTGTTTGTATTTCTGATGCGAGCGTTGCCCCTGTATATGTACCCTGCGTCAATGTAATGGCTGAACCATTTCTATAAATGGTGTTGTTGGTCCCATCTACCACATACGCTAGGTCTGTGGTATTCAGGATCATTTCGCCGCGGTACTTATTATTCGGACTTTCATAAATCGTTTTTGACCGATTATAAAAAGCATCCCGCCCGGATATGGTGTATTGTGCCTTGTTGCCGCGGTCTATGAATATGTCATTGCCCTGTTCAGCGCCTTCAGGAACAATAAAATCTACTGAATAATCCGGATTTAACCTGAAGGGAGCGCTATTCGACTTTTTTCCTCCGAAAACGTATGTATCTCCAACTACCGTATTTCCAAGGGCAACGAGTTGCTCTATGATGCTTTCTACCTGTTTAACAGCATTTTTTCGAAGGGCATCATCCATAGAACCTGCGGCATGATTGATTGCGACGCTTTTTGCCTCAGCAAGGAGATCCTTCATAGTACCAAATACAGTATCGTATACTTTTCCAAATGTTGTCACCCGTAAGATATTCCTTTCCAACTGGTCGTAGATGACACTTTCTGCACGCAAATCAACAGAAATAGCATACGCTACAGGATCGTCAGAAGGCCTCAAAACCCTTTTCTGTTTTGCCATCTGTTCCTGAATGCGGTCGAGGCTGGTCTTTACGTTGTTGAACTGGTACATGAAAAGATCATATTTAAACCTGTCTGCAATTCTCATCGACCAACCCCTAGCATGGTCTGAAACATCTCGTCTGCGACTGAAATCAACCGAGCTGCTGCCTGGTAGGCATATTGGTATTTCATTAGTTTCGCCAGTTCTTCATCAATCGACACTCCTGATCTGCTTTCTCTCTGCTGCTCCATGATCTTCATGGAACTCTCCTCATGTTCTGACAGTTGTTGGGCAGCCTTTGTAAGGCCCCCAATGTTATTCATGATAGTGGAGATAAATGTTGAGAATCTTGTATTCTGGCCATCGATCACAACATCTGTATCAATGAGGGAAGCAATCCTCAGAGCGTTATCGTTACCTGAATAGTCATCCGAAGATAATGCAGCAGCGATGTAACGCACATCTTCCTTAATTTGCATACTCAAATCCATGTCCCTTGCAAAATCAGTGGTCGTTTCCTGAAAGAATGGAACCTTATCGGTACCATTCAAGCCATAACCCTCTTTATGGAGATTGTTGACCTCTGTGATGATGGTGCCGGCAAGATTATTCAGGTCTGCAATAAATCCATTACCCAGATATTTATCTCTCATGTCGAGAATGGCTTTTACCCTGCCCGAACTGATTTTATTCGTAATATCTGACAGGTTGCCTGTCCCATCATTCCATGCAATCATTCTGAACCCTGTGTCAGAATTAAACTGTGTTTGTAGTTTCCATGATCGTGTCCGATCAACAAGAGCACTACCATTTTCAGTCAGGATAGTCAGTCCACCATTCTCGTCTTCAAAAGATGTGATCTTTATTTTCCCTGAAAGCTCTTTCAACAGTTCTGTGCGTTGATTGAGATAATCGCTAGCCTCACTTTGAGACGAAGAACCCAGAGCGATAATTTTTCCATTGAGATCAGCAATAGATGCTGTAAGCCTGTTGATCTCATCCACTTCCCGCTGGACTTGTTGGTCCAGTTCTCTCTGGAGTCCACTCAACTCAGCATAAAGGTTTCGTATGGTTCGTGCCAGGTTTGCACCCTTTGCTGCCAGGTTGCTTCGTCTGGTAAGGTTTGCAGGGTCAGCAGAGAGTTCATGCCAGCCGTTGAAAAACTCCATCACGTTAGTCGCCAGATTTGAGCTATCTTCGCTGAGAATGCTTTCGATTCTCTCAAAATACGCAACAGCTGTCTTCTGTTCCTGGAGGTCAGTGTTCCTCTGTGCAATGGTAGCTTCAAGAAATTTGTCAAAATATCGAACCAGGCCGGCAATCTCAACACCGTTTCCGAGCAAACCATAATCAGTAGGTATGAGGGGGGCTTCCCGCAAATCAGGGTCAAGCCTGCAATAGCCTTTTGTGTTCACGTTTGCAATATTATTAGCTGAAATCTGAATGGATGCTTGCTGGGCAAACATTGCACTCTTGGCAATGTTCAATATTGATGCTATGCTCATCTATATCTCCTTTGACAATAAAAGAGATATCTTTTCTCTTTTTCCACCATATGTAGTTTTGTTTAAAAACCCGACGATGTTGTCAATCGAGGATTTCACGTGATCCATTGAAAACGAGAGGAGTTTCATATTCTTCTCTAATGCCACCTTAACCTCCTCCATAACCTGATGAATCTCACGATGAAGAGGTTTGAAAGGCTCACGCTCCAATAGCGCCTGCCTGTCAGGAGCATTTTCTAAGAAAGCCTCTTTCTCTTTCTCCAGGTATTCGAGGCGGCGAAGCACCTCTTCTTTACGGTTGTTCTCTCGGATAATCCCTTCAAGTGAAAAGGAGATAATGGCATCCCGCTCTTCCCTGAGAATTTTGAGGAATTGCCGCAAGGTATACAATTCTTTTTTCGTAACCTCAATCAGTATCTCTTCGCCCATAATTATAAGATTTGATCAAGCAAGTGGTTTTTCAGAATGCTTTTTGCCACGAGCTGACCTTTTATATTATATGTTTTTGTCTCTATAGCATCACGGATGCTATCCACTTTTTCCTGCCTTACTACTGGTTCAGCTTTAATTCTTTCTTTGATCCTGTTTATTTCATCTCTTTTTCCAGATAGTTCTACTTTATCTGCTACACCCCCACCCTGCCCCTTCTGAACATCCATCTCCTGAGATGCCCTGACGTTTTTTGACTTTGTGAGGCTTTCAAGCAAGCTATTTTTTACTTCATTGTTAATTTTCATGGCATTCCTCCTCTGATACTTACCCCTCTTATCGCCTATTTTACTTAAATCTTAATGTCACCACGTTCAGAATATCGCATGAGCATCTCTTTGATTCCTATACCTTTATTTTTTGCAAGAAATTGGCTTACTTTGTCGTAAATGACGGACATATAGGTTTCTTCCATGTACCCTTTCTCCGACAACTTCGTCGTTTTATCAAGTTCCTTTAACATATTGAAAAGAAAAAGAGCTTCAAAATCTTCAGCTATTTTTTCAAATTTTTCCTGATCGTTCTTTGAGATTTCACGAACATTTGTAATATCCTGCCCATGTTTTACCAAATCAGGGCCAATCATTGGTTTTGTCAATTTCAATATGTCACTCATGGATCATCACCAGGTCAACTAAATTACCTCTAGTTCGGCATACAAAGCTCCAGCTGCCTTTATGGTCTGCAGTATTGTTATTATATCCCTTGTCGGTACACCTGTCGCGTTCATGGCGCTCACTAATTCCTTTATAGTTATCCCCTCTGGAATAATGACCCATCGGCCTTTATCTTCTTCAACCTTAATCTGAGTGTCCGGAGTTGCCACTGTCCGTCCTCTTGCCAATGGCATTGGCTGGCTTACATTTGTATCTTCTTTAACTTGAACCGTGATATTGCCATGAGAGACAGCAACAGTAGAAATAAGAACGTTGTCTCCCATAACCACAGTGCCTGTTTTCTCGTCAACCACTATTTTTGCGGTGTTATCAGGCTTAACATCCATGTTTTCGATAATGGATACAAATCTAACCACATCTTTTTTCAGCTCATCCGGTGTTTTTACAGCAATGGTTCCGCTGTCCTTTGCATACGCGGCCCCGGCAAAGGACTGATTGATGCGATCTACCACCCTTCTTGCCGTTGTATAATTGGGCGTCTTCAAGGACACGGTGATAGAGTCTGTTTTCATGTCAGCATAACTGATCTCTCGCTCAATGGTAACTCCATTGGCAATTCGTCCCACAGTTGGATGGTTTTTCTGCACAGTTGCCCCGGTTCCTGTCGCGAGAAAACCTCCCACAACAATAGGTCCCTGGGCTATAGCGTACACCTCCCCATCAGCCCCCTTGAGAGGAGTAAGAAGGAGAATGCCTCCGCCAAGACTCTTTGCGTCCCCGATGGACGATACAGTTGCATCGATTTTGTTCCCCACCTTTCCGAATGGGGGCAGGTCTGCAGTTACCGTTACCGCTGCAATATTATTGACTTTCGTTTTTGTCGGATCAATTCTGATACCCATTTTTTCAAGCATATTTGCAAGGGACTGGTTGGTGAAAATGGTGTTGGATTTGTCGCCTGTCCCATTAAGACCGACTACCAATCCATAACCGACCAGTTGGTTGGTTCTGACTCCGTTGATATATGACAGATCCTTAATACGCGCTCCGTAGAGGTTTTGGGTCATATTTACAAAAAACAAAACAACAAAGATAATGAGGGAAAGTTTTTTTTGGATCAGGCAATTTATAGAAGGCATGTCATTCAATCCTTGTCTATGGCATTTATTGTAAACACTTTTATCTCTTGTTTCTTCCTTCATTTGCTAACCATATCCAGAATCTCAAAATGGCCACACTATATCAAACAATCTCACCATCCACCCTGGTCTCTGTTTTTCTCCGATAACACCAATACCAGTATATATTACCTTCGCATCCGCGACCTGAGTTGAATATACTGAATTATCATAAGCAATGTCTCTCGGCCTCACAACGCCCTGTAAGAGTATCTCCTTCTTTTCGTTGTTAATGTATATTTCTCTCTTTCCTTCAATTGCGAGATTCCCATTAGGCAGAAGGTCGACTACTTTAGCAGAAATTGTAGCACTCAACGAGCCAGTCCTGATTGTTTCTCCGGTGCCGGAAAAGGTGTTCTCCGTATTTGCTTTAATAAGATTGTTTTTATCGATGTGACTACTGATAGTTGAAAATTTAGAGTCTAACCCGAAAAAATTACCTATCCCTGCGTTAATGTCAGATGTTCTTCCCGTACCAGTTGTTGCTTTCTCTGACGCCGCAGATACTTCAGTAATTCTTATTGTAATAATATCACCAATTCCTTTTGCTCTTTGGTCTATAAAATAATTGCTTGCAGTATTTTCGCCCCTCCAAATTGTTCCCTGATTTGTTCCATGCCGGATTTTGCTTGAATCCTGCTTGGAATATTTAAAGGTATTGTCTAGGATAAAAGGCTCGCCTTTTATGCGTGATTGTTCCAACTGGGTTACGGTATTGCAACCGGTTGTCACAACAAAAAATATCGAAATTAATATTAAAATTTTCATACCATCACCTAAAAGAAACGAGTATCTTATTACCAGAGACAACCTTGCCAACAATCTCTCTATCAGATGACATATTTTTGACACGAATGGAATCACCCATTCTACCCTTTTCCAGAGCCTTACCCTTTGCGCGTACATAAAGGTTCTTATTTTCTGCAATAATATCGATTAACTCGCCCTTACGAATAACAACCGGATCGTCAATCATCGAATATGATATAACGGTTCCTTTTGCAACATCTTTTCTCAGTGTACGCCCTATGATGTCGTCCAATGAGGAAGGGTATGCTGCTTTCTTTTCATTGAACAGTGTCTCACGTGCTGTCACCGATTCTGCCCTTATTACATCACCCCTTTTCCCACTATGGTTTAAAACATAGATTTTGGTTTTTCTCACTGTTCTGAACGGGACATATACGTTTCTATCTCTTTTGGTTCTGGCATCAATAATTCCGACGAGACAGACGCCATCTCCCTTTGCATCGGGCGCCTTTACGAAACTAATGTTTTTCACATCTGGCTTGCCTTTTAAAATGGCAGGTATATTAACAAATTTGATTTGTACACTATCATCTTCGCCATATATTTTCCTGATAAAGTCACTGATCTTCGTCTCGATAAAGGATTGGTCCTGCAAACCAGCATACGCTCCTGAAGAAACAATCATAACCAGGATACATAATGGGAGTATGAACCTTGTTATTATTTTGTTTGCTCCATCTAACAGGAAAATGAGCATTTATTATCTCCTTATGCTGGTGGCCATTTGCAGCATTTCATCTGCTGCCTGGATTGCCTTTGTGTTGACCTCGTACGCTCTCTGTCCGATAATGAGATTAATCATTTCCTGCATTACATTGACATTTGACATTTCGATATATCCCTGAAGGGTAGTGCCTAGCCCATTTTCGCCGGGCCTACCGGTGACTGGGGTTCCACTCGCCTCGGTCTCAACGAAGAGACTTTTGCCCATCGCCTTGAGACCAGCCAGGTTCTGGAAAGTCGCCAGCTCTATCGTGCCAATCTGTTGTGGAGCAGTTGTGCCCTGCACCAGAGCAGAAACAGTTCCATCAGCCTCTATAGAAAGATTGGTTGTATTCTGCGGTATAGTAATATTTGGTTCCAGCGGATACCCGTCAGATGTTACAATTCTCCCATCAGAATTTCTTTTTAAAGAACCTGCACGGGTATAAGCTCTATCTCCAGATGGAAGTGTTATCTGAAAAAATCCATTTCCCTCAATGGCTATATCAAGTTCATTCCCGGTCATTTGATAGTCCCCCTGCAGGAACACCTTTTGGACAGAGGCTAACATAGCACCGTGGCCTATCTGGATACCGACCGGAATTTGGTTTCCGCTTTCGCTGGTCACACCCTGCAACCTCAAAGTCTGGTACATAAGATCCTGAAAATCTGCCCTACTCTTCTTGTACCCATTTGTGTTCACATTTGCGATATTATTTGAAATAACATCAAGATTAGACTGGTGAACATTCATGCCTGTTCCTGCTGTCCATAATGCCCTGATCATAGTATCCTCCTTATAACCTCGTTAGGTCAATGAGCTGACCCAAAACACTGTCCAGAGATTCACCCATCTTTGTATATGCCTCATATGCACGAATTGTATGGATCATTTCTATCATTTCTCGCATTATATCTACGTTTGAAGCTTCATAATATCCCTGCCTTATGGTTGAATTTTCAGGGATGATTTCGACAGCGCCTTCCTGTATATTAACAAAAAGGTTTTTTCCGTAATTTCTGAGGTACTTCTTTTCTTCAAAATCGACTATTTTAATAGTATCAATGAAAGCTTTATTTTCAGAGGCATTGCCTACAAAAACAGATCCATCATTTTCAACAAAAAACTCCTCACCGTCTATAGTGATCTCTCCGCCTTTTCCAAGAACAGGATCCCCCTCTGCGGTAACAAGCTTTTTGTCCGGGTTAATGGTAAATTTTCCGTTTCTTGTATACATCGGTCCATCTTTTGTTGAAACCACAAAAAAACCATTTCCTTCAATTGCAAAATCAAGGTTACTCCCTGTTTCAAGCATTGGAGCTGCGGCAAAATTCACATACGAATCATACATACTTACAAAGGTGTTTTGCAGCATCCCATTTCCACTTTCGTCCTCACCAGTAAAAGCATTGAAAACAGGTCGAGAAACCTTAAAACCGGGCGTTGAGACATTTGCAATGTTGTTTGAAATGATTTCCAAACGTCTACTATTTACAAATTTACCGGAAAAGGTACTGAAAAGACCGTTTAGCATGGGAACCTCATGGATTAAAATTTTGCAATCCTCATGCCAGCCACGTCTAACCAAATTGCTTTGCAGTCTAAAAAGGCTTTTACATTTTTCTGCATGTATGATACTGGATAATCAGGTGTTCAAAAGATTGTCTCATCTTTTGAGATATAAGCAGGCTCTATGTTGTTAAGGTTTGACTTTTATTGATGGGAAAAATTTTCCTATATAGGCAAATTTTTCATATGGTAATGTCAATAATATTTTCCTTTTCCTCTGGGAATGATACTCCTTGTAATTCTCCTTCATAACTCCCAGGATCTTTTCGTAATTTCTTCCCCGGATATTTTCCTTTCCCCTTCTCTCCGGTAAACACTTTCCTCTTGAGGTGCAATTGTTCATGAGAAACAGACATTTTTTGATTTAATGCTTTGACTTGGCTCAATAAATTAACATCAAAGGCGTCCATGATCTGCTCTTTTCCTATACATCAGTTCATCTCAAAATTCTCAATATCCTTACGATCAGAGCATGAAAAGAGTTTCTTAAGTTCTAAAAGAATAAGAAGGCGATTGTCGAGTTTGCCTACACCTTCGATATAGTCAGAATCTACACCACCGACAATAGATGGGGCAGGCTCAATGGTATTTTCAGGTATCCGCAATACCTCTGACACAGAGTCTACAATAAAACCGAGTACAAGTCCGTCGAGTTCAACAACAATGATTCTGGTTGTTTTTTCTGTCTCTTTATTGCCATGGCCAAAACCCAGCTTTTTCCTTAAATCAACGATTGGGATAATCTTCCCTCTTAAATTAATTACCCCTTCAATAAACTCCGGGGCATTGGGTATTCTTGTGATATCCATCATCCTGTTTATTTCTTGAACTTTAAGGATGTCAACACCAAATTCTTCATTCCCCAACTTAAAAGTCACAAGCTGCAGAATCTTTCCTTCAGTCATAAGTGCATCCTCCTGTATACAACTCTAATCGCTCAAAAGTTATGGAAACTTAAGTATCTTCATTTTTCTTATCTCTTTCGTCCCACAACCGATAACATTATTGATGGAAATCACTATTTCCAACAATAATGTTAATATGCACAAAAAGTACCAATTCTTTCTCAAATGCAGACAGCGTATGACGCCCAAGGTGCATAGAAGATGGAACTGAATAAAGTATTTGTGGGAAGGCAACCAATACTAAACAGAGGCAAAAAGATTTTCGGATACGAATTGCTTTTTCGGAATAGCGTCGTATCTGATGCCGACGTCTTGAATAATATTAAGGCAACTGCAACAGTGATCGTCAATACCCTCAACAATATTGGTCTTAAAAGACTAATTGGTGAAAAAAAGGGATTTATCAATGTTGATGCAGAAATTCTCGAAAGCGGTATCCTTGACCTTTTGCCCAAGGAGAATTTGGTACTTGAAATTCTTGAGACAGTTGAATTAACGAACAACATTGTCGAGCTTTGCAAGAAATTGAGGATAAATGGATACCAACTGGCTCTTGATGATTTTATCTATTGTGAACCTCTTTCCCCTGCAATGCGTACTGCCAATTATATCAAAATAGATCTACCAATGTATAACAGGCAATCATTAACGAGGGTTGTGGGCCAACTAAAAAGTTATCCTGTAAAACTCCTCGCTGAAAAAGTAGAAACTAAAGAAGATTTTGATTTGTGTTACGCACTAGGATTTGACTTCTTCCAAGGCTATTTCTTTGCAAAACCTTCGGTCGTGACGGCAAAATCCCTGTCACCTGCCCAGTTGGTTTTGATTGAGCTGTCAAGGGCTCTATCAAGAGAGGATGAATTCTACACAATAGAGGCATTGTTTAAGAAAAACCCTGAATTAAACTACAAACTTCTTAAATTCATGAATTCTGCTGCATTTTATGCCACAGAGAAGATCACATCAGTACGTCAGTCTCTCGCGTTGCTGGGTTACCGGAATCTTCAGAAATGGGTGACACTCCTTCTTTTTGCCGGAGAAGGAGGAGATTCCAGACTGAGCCCACTGCTTGAGCGAGCTGCTTTAAGAGGGCGAATCATGGAGCTTCTGGCCAAGAAAATAACGAATGACCCTGTTATAGCGGATAGTGCGTTTATGACAGGTGCTCTTTCGATGATCGATAGCCTACTCGAAATGTCAATCACTAATATCCTCAGTGAATTCAATCTGTCTCAGGACATTAATAATGCACTGATAAACAGAGAGGGGTTTCTCGGCAAGCTAATTATAATCATTGAACTGTTGGAGCAGGAAAGATTTAATCTCATCCATGAAATGCTTTCAGAATATGCAGTTACTTTGGAGGATCTCTTTTCCATGGAAATCAATGCCATCGTGGAATTTGAGGCGACAGGCACTAATGTGATGTAATTATGTAGAAACTATTAATTTGGTGAAATCTGGCTGAACGTCCTTGTAGGGTTGAACCCTCTCCGCAGGCTACCGTAATGCTCAATGACTGCAGGCAGGTCGAGAATAAGGATTACCTTGCCGTCACCTCTGATTGTGGCTCCACCTACCCCGTTGATATTTCCCAGAAACTCCCCTAGGGGCTTCATAACTACCTCTTCCTGCCCCACAACAGAGTGAGCCTTTATGCCAATTATTTTTTCTCCGATATTACAGACTACAATATAGCCTTCATCAATACGACTCTCTGAGGAATCAACGATTTTTGAGAGATCCACAATGGGAATTACCATATCTCTGAGTACAAGTGCTTCATTTTTGTCTACAGATTTGATAAGACCATCATAAAGCTTAACAAGTTCAGTAACTGTATTAAGGGGTACAGCAAACAACTCTTGATTGACTCTGACAATCAGCGCTCTCATAATAGCGAGAGTCAAAGGTAATTTTAATGTAAGTCTGGTCCATTTATCCTCTTCTGATTCAATGTATACCTGACCGTTCATTTTCTCTATATTTGTTTTCACTACATCCATCCCAACACCCCTGCCAGATACATTACTGACTTTTTTTGCAGTACTGAGACCGGGAATAAAAATGAGGCCCATTGCTTCTCGCGTCGACATGCCGTTTAGTTCGCCTTCGCTCAAAAGGCCTTTTTCTTTCACTTTATCTTTTACTGTCTGTATATTGATGCCTTTTCCATCATCAAATATCTCTACTATTATCTGGTTCCCTTCATTGCATGCTTTGATGGAAAGGACTCCTTTTTGACTTTTTCCCTTCTTTTCCCGTTCTGCTGGCGCTTCAATGCCATGATCAACAGAATTCCTGATAATATGTATAAGGGGGTCGTGCAAGGCTTCAATGAGGGATCGGTCCAACTCCGTACTTTCTCCTTCAATTTTTAAATCAATTTGTTTCTTAAACTCCCCCGAGAGATCGCGCACAAGGCGAGGTATCTTGTTGAAGAGTTTGCCTATTGGTACCAATCGAGCCCGCATTACTGCAAGCTGTAGATCGTTGGTCACTGCCTCCACATAGTTAGTCACGTCGCTGAGCGTATCTAGCATCGCGTTATTATTGGAACCCTTTCGTGCGAGACTGTCCAGGAGTATCAATCGGTTCTTGCCAAGAACAAGCTCACCAACAAGATTCATCAGTTCATCAAGTTTTCTAACATCGATCCTTATTGTCTGCTCTTCCTTATGGGCCTGCTGTTTTGCAAGAACATTGCTCAACTGCTTTTCCGTAATAAGCTTCTCTTCAATGGCTATCTCACCCAGTTTTTTCCCATCTTGTTTTTGTTTCTCAAGGAGTTCTTCTCTCTCTCTGTTGGAAATGACCCCCTCATCTATAAGAATCTCACCAATTTTTTTGCGTGTGTCAGCCTTGTTGAGAAATTCCAATTTCCTGAGCGTATGGCTAACGTCCCTGCTTTCAGTACCCTTTACACGGATGTCGTCTATCATAAGTTTCATAAAATCCAGGGCCTCGAGCAAGGTATCGGCAATATCGGCATCTGGCTCCATGTCTTTCTTTCTTATTCTTCCCAGAACATCTTCTGCTTTATGGGAAAGATTTGACAGCATATTAAATCCGAGGAAACTCGAAGTCCCTTTTATTGTATGGACAGCCCTAAAGATTCCATTTATTAATTCATCATCGGGATTTCTTTCGATTCTTACAACATCCTCTACAGCCTTTTCTATGAGTTCGTTGGACTCAACGATAAATTCTTCTATGATCTCTTTCATTTCTTCATTTTGAGACATCTTTTCGTCCATCGCTACTCTCCCTTTAATAGGCCCTCTACTTTGTAAATAAGAAAATTTGGCTGAACAGGTTTATTCAAGAAAAGATTGACACCTGCTAACAAAGCATCACGTTTAAGTTCTGCGTCTTTCGTTGTTGTAAGCATAATCACCGGTGTATCCATGTAATAGTAATTGCTACGAAGATTTTTGACAAATTGAATGCCATCCATGTTCGGCATATTTAGGTCAACAATTATAAGATCAGCTTCGAGACTCGCTAGTTTCTCCATAGCATCCATCCCATCCTTAGCCTCGGTTATCCTGTATTCCTGTTTTTTAAGAATATATCTTATCAGTTTGCGGATTGTAGATGAATCGTCGACGATAAGAATCTTTTTCATACACTATCCCTTCTGATAAGCAATCGTTCCCGGAAATATAAGGGGTTTGAATGCTCGTGAGATGTTGTGAAGAGATTCAGCGTGACCTATTGTTAAGTATCCCCGGAGTTTCAACGATTCATAAAGTGAATCGATAACCTTTTTCTTCATTTTCTCATCAAAATAGATCAGCACATTTCTGCAGAAAATGAAGTCCATTTGCTTATACATCTTGTACGCATTCGTATCCATAAGGTTCATAAAATCAATTTTGACGTATTTTTTTACATTTTCCTTCAGTATAAAACTTCCATCTTTTTCAACAAAGTATTTTTGTCTTATCGATTCACCCATATTGCGAATACTATACATGTTGTAATGTGCTTTTTTTGCTGACTCCAGCGCTTTTGTGCTAATATCGGTTCCAAAAACACTAAAGGGGATGTTCTTTTTGAGATTCTCCATCATTTCAAGCAGTATCATAACAAGTGTGTATGGCTCCTCTCCTGTTGAACAGGCAGCACACCATATCCGGATTGGCATTGAGGGTATGCCATTCTGCAAATAACACTTATGGACTATAACTTTAAAAGCATCCAGTTGTGGGGGATTTCTGAAAAAACTTGTCTCGTTTGTGGTAACTGCATTGAATAGGTTTATAATCTCACTTCTTACTTTATCACCCCCATATTTCAGGAAATAATAATAGTCTTCGAAGTTACTGAAACCAAGTTCTGTCAATCTGTTGGAGAGACGGCTTTCAAGAAGATACGCCTTATTTTCCGCAAAATGAATCCCAGATTTTTCATAAACATAATCTCTCAAAAGCACAAACTCTTCTTTGGTCAAAACCTTGCCTTCCCCTTCCTAAGAATAGCTAAGATTATTCATAACAAATTCAGCTGTCGACCTGACGTCATCATCCGTGTGTTTTGTTAATGGTTTCACATAATTGACAGCCTTTTGATCTTTGAGATCGCTCAAGGCTTTAAGACTTCCAATCTTTATTAGGTTGCTTTCGTCATCCAGACCTTTCACAAATAATTCAAAAAGCGCGGGATCTTCAAATGCTCCGAGGGCGAGTAAAGCATAATACCTCGTCCATAGACTTTTGCCCATATTAGAAAAAATTTTGTAAAGTACTGGTTTAAACTGGGCAAGCCTCTTCTCCCTGATGATCTTTAAGGCTTCATGAGGAACATTGTCACTACGCAAAAGTTTTTGAAAAATTGCTGCATACCTCTCGTCATCGATAAAGTTGCCAATTATGGTTACTACAGCTTTTCTGATTTCTTCATCTTTAGTCAAAAACAGTTTTTGAATATGTGGAAAATTATCATCTCCCGAAATGTTTTTTGCCACAGACAGGTACACTTTTTTGTCTTCCAGTGAACCACTCTCTACAAACTGATCGATCAATTTTTTTGCTTCAATGAGATTAAGTTTAATTAATGCGTTGATTGCATTGATCCTCACATCCAGGAATCCGTATTTTGACAGATCAATTATCTCATTTTCCAATTCTTTGAGCTGCATCTCCCCAATTACATTGACAGCATAGCTTTTCACGTGGCCGTCTGGATCTTTTATGGCCTCCTTCAGAAAATCATAGCCTCTACCTTGAACAATTATACCAGCACCTCTGGCTATCTCCCTTTTTACGGGTGCTGATGACGTTAGAAATAATGAAATCAATACATCTTCGGGGACAGTGATCTTGTTTTGCACACACGCTTTTATAATAGCTAAGGAATATTCATCTCCTTTATCCACATATTCGTTAATGTTGTCCTTCCATATATGGGATAGAGAGGCAAAGAACCCTAAAATTTCACCATATTCCGGTTCATCTGGATCTATTTTTGTCAGGGTTTCGAGGAGAATATCGCAGGTTTGCTTGCTTTTGAAGTGAATCATCAATTTTAGGATTGGAACTACTTCTGCCCTGTCAAACACGCCATAAGGCAAGAGATGTTCAAAGAGATCCTGCCCGATACTCCGCTTAAGACGAAGAAAAAGGTTTTCATTCCCCTGTTGAATAATCATTTCTATATATCGTTTACGTTTCTTTTTACTCCACCCTTTGAGAATATGAAACATCTTGTCAAGAATATCGTCATTTTCAAAATCCATAAGTGCTTCGCATGCAGCAAGGGATAGCTCTTCCTCGCCGTTTTGAAATATCTGAAGCAGTGGAAGGGCCGCTGCCGGAGACTTAATTTTTCCAAGGCTGCATATCGCGGAAAAGACTATCCATTGTTCATGTCGAAGCATGTTTAGGAGGGCTTTTACAGCCCTTTCATCGTTAAACTCCCCAAGGGCAATGACAGCTGCGTTCTTAACATTCTCACTCTCATCGCTGAGGGCTTTAATAAGAGATGGTACGGTTTGTGGAGTTTTCATGCTTGCCATTATTTCACATGCATAAACCCTTAAATCTTCATTCTCCATGTCAAGAAGGTTGACAATAGCTTGGACGTTCATATGACCAATCTTCTGAACGACCTGAACCACTGCCATTCTGGTAGATGTATCCTTTTCTTGCAGCAGCGGGAGTATTAGTTCAACTGTCTTTCGTGTTGGCCGACGAATCAAAAACTCTATAGCTTTTTCCTTTTCATAATTATCTCCCTGCCGGATTGCATATAAAGCTTTTTCTAATCGTCTGTCCCTCTTATTGTGATCTGCTACATATTTTTTCAACTTCAGTCTCATAACACTCTTATGATCTCCTCAGAGATTCTCTCTATGGGCAATACAACATCTGCAATATTTGCGTTGATTACAGCTTTTGGCATACCAAAGACAACACAGGTTTCTTCATCCTGAGCAATGACAAAACCATTTCTCCGTTTTAATTCCTTTAAACCAACCAAACCATCATTGCCCATTCCGGTGAGGATAACACCAATTGCGCTTGAATCGTATATTTGCGCGGTGGAAAACATCAAGTGGTCAACTGAAGGTCTGTAAACATATTGGGCATCCTTGACAAAATCAACAGTTATATCTTTACCGTTTTTTTTCAAACCCATATGTACATCTCCGGGTGCAATCAAGGCTAAGCCAGGCCTTAAAGGTTCCTTGTCTTCTGCCTCCTTAACCTCTATCTGGGAAAGACCATTCAGCCTACGAGCAAAAGATTGGGTAAATAACTTTGGCATGTGTTGGGCTATAACAATGGGGACTGGAAAATTTTGCGGAAAACTCGTCAGTATATGCTGCAGTGCTGGGGGGCCACCTGTCGATGCTCCTATTGAGAGCACTGCGTGCTTGCTTCTCTTGTCCCTGTTGATCAACACTGGTCGCTTTAAAAGTTCCAGCCGTCTCACTAAAAAGCTGAACTTTCTTTTGGCTACATCTTTCACTTTACCGATTAGCTCTGCTTCTTTCGAGGCCATACCCAACGGACCATCTGAAATATCTTTTGTCATGAAATCACAGGCACCAAGATTTAGAGCCTCCATAGTCACTTCAGCACCTTCTCTTGTTAAAGCACTCAAAACGATCACTGGTACAGGGTTAGTGGCCATGATCTTCGTTAGTGCTTCGATGCCGTTCATTACAGGCATCTCAATATCCAGAGTGACCACATCCGGCTTCACCCTCTCGATTTTATCAATAGCTTCTTCACCATTTGCGGCAGTCTCCACAACTTTAATATCCTTATCCTTCTCAAGCATTCTTGTGAGAATGCTTCTCATGAAAGATGAATCATCAACAACAATTACACGTATCATCTACTTCCTTCTCACCCTCCATAGTCCCATGAAGGTATCTGCGCACACCATCCAGTGAGCTGTATATCTTCTCAAAAAACATCACTTCATTGCTGGGACTAAAATGCCCTCCCAAGTCAACCATATAATCGATATAATCTCTGTGTCTGCTCAAAAAGTAATTGAAATTACTAAAATCTTTGTTAAAATCTATCCTTTTTGAGAACTCATTAGCCAGGTGAGTAATAACTGCATTGTCTTTAAAAATTTGTGTTTTCAAAGGGGAATGGTGGAATTTCACTGCTTCTGTAATACTTTGAGGAATGTTCCAATTTTCGAGCAATACCGCACCTATGAAACCATGATCAACTGAAAGAACCTCTCTCTCAGCAGTCAGTCTTGGAACATTCTTGGTGCAAACTAATGAATTTATAGCGTTCCAGGAGTGGCGGAAATGCTGGTAGATTATTATTATTCCTATGTCATGAATGATTCCGCTTATGTACACCTCATGGGGATTTGCAATATGAAGGGTGGTGCTCATTATCTTTGCCATAACACCACATGCAATGGAATGTCGAATATAACCATTGCGATCAAAAGCTTCATCATTTACCTGGACCATCTTCAAAAAAGGCATTTGCAGGAGAATGTGTGAAAGATGTTCATAGCCAATTATTGCGATGGCATGCTCAATTGTTGTTATTTTCCTGAAACTTCTCATGCCAAAATAAGCTGTATTGGCTACCCTCATAACTTCCCCCACCATTGAAGGGTCCATATTTTTTGCGAGATCAGAAGCAGAACTCATTGGATCTTCAATAAGATTTATTATTCCGTCAACAATATCAGGAAAGGTGGGCAAAATATTAATTTTCCTGATTTTCTTGAGAGTGGTGTCCAAACCCGCCATGCGAATACCTTTAATATTATCGTGTAATCGCAAAACCAACTTTAGTTCTTCAGGTGTTTCCTCATGGATGTTCTGAGGTTCATAATCGCCTGAGAATGAATCTGGCATACCCTCGCCTCAGTTATACTCATGGTTCCTGCGATTTCTTTCATATTAAGGTCTTCGAGATAATATAGAGTTAAAACAAGCTTTTGTCGTTCCGGAAGCCGTTCAAGTTCCTGCGCCAAAATTCTTTCAATCTCATGAAACTGGGCATATTGTTCAGGATCATCGCTCTCATCGATCACATACTGTATGATTCTGTCTCTATCTTCTCCTGAAATCTCTGATATCCCCTCTATGCTCAGGATTGATAGATTTCCGTAATCTTTGAGCATGGTAAGGTAGTCTTGGGGATCCATGTTCAACGCTTCTGCCACTTCTTCCTCATCCGGATACCTTCCAAGTTTACATTCAAGTTTTCTTATTACTTCTCCAATTTTTTTTGCTTTTGATCGTGCGCTCCGAGGAAACCAATCCCGAGACCTCAATTCATCGATCATTGCACCGCGTATCCGTAAATAGGCAAAGGTATTCAGCTTTATTCCTCTGGACACATCAAACTTTTCCATAGCCTCGAGTAATCCCATGACACCAGCAGAAATAAGATCGTCAATGATGCAGTTATCCTCGAATCCTCTTGAGATTTTATAGGCGAGGTTTTTGATAATAGGGATAAATTCCTCTATTGTTTTTTCCCGGTCGTCTTCTTGTGCTTTTGCATATGCTCTCTTCCACATATCTCACGCCACCATTCTGTCACAAATTTTTTGTAATGCTTTTGTCGCAACAGTATTAGGAAACTGCTCTACCCAAAGTTTTTGCTTTCTCGTAGCCACGTTAATATTCTTATCAACAGGGATATAGCCGTAGAAATCAAGATACACGTCAAGGAAACGATCAGTAACACGGGTTATCTTCTTAAACACATCCAAAGCTTCATTTTCATCCTTGGCCATGTTGACAATCACATTGAAGTTCTTTCTTCCTGTGTTCTTGTGCAACACTTTGATGACAGCATAAGAGTCTGTTAGGCTTGCTGGATCTGGAGTTACAACGATAAAGATATCTTCACTGATTGCGTTGAAATAGACAACGTTGGATGAGATACCAGCTGAAGTATCTATGAGAAGAAAATCATACTCCGGCAATTCGCGAAAAGATGTGAGAAGTATATTCCTCTCATCAAGGGAAAGGTGGGAAAATTCTGTTACCCCTGAAGTGGCTGGAATAATCCTGATACCACATGGACCTTCAACAACAATCTCGCCAATTCTTTTTCTACCATTGATAAGATCCTTAATGTTGAACTGTGGAGCCATTCCGAACATAATGTCTATATTTCCCAGAGAAAGGTCGGCATCAAGAATATATGTTGATGCTTTCATTCCACCCAATACATATGCCATATTGGAAACGATTGATGATTTGCCCACCCCTCCCTTTCCGCTTGTTATGGTAATGGTCTTCTTTCTTCTTTTTTCCATATGTTACCCTCTAAAAGTATTTTAAATAATGATTCGTTATCTGGTATTACAATGTCATCTATACCTATTCCAATTGTGAGGAGGCTTAGAGGATATCCCAGTTTAATCAGGTTGTGCCCGATATGGCCAAGATTCTCTTCTTCATCAAGCTTAGTGAATCCAATTGTGGAGTTTGTATCATCACCAAATTCATTGCAGTATGCCTGCATCTTCTCGTCACGTGCACCTGCAGGAAGAACGATTATTTTATTTATATCTCGTATTTTTTCTAGAACCCTTCTCTGAATATTGGGATGCCCGCCCACATCGATAATTTTTTGACGTTTATCCCGCTCGACAATAAAGCTGATATCGTCCCCATTCGTTGTAAACGAAAACGGAATACCGTGGCTCTCCGAAAATGACATAAGATCATCGTAGCTTCCTTTCGTGAATGGATCATACGCGATAATAGAGATGGCTTTATCACTGGCAGCAAAAATTTTCGCAAGTTTTTTAGTCGTCTGGGTTTTCCCTGATCCTGTTGGCCCAAGCATCAGAACAGGGCCGCTCTCTTCAGTAATGTTACTTATTGAAATCCGCTGTGCTATAGCCCTTCTCATGGAAGTATTCGCTTTCATACTATCCTGCGCTCTATCTCCTATCTCCCCGTATACCTCAGAGATCAAGGACATGGCGACCTTACGCTCAAAACCATTTTTAATCAGCTTATCAAAGAGAATCCTCAGCGGCAGTGGATATTCTCGTGTCCTCTCTCTGATTATGTCATTCTCAATGCCGGAAAGTCGTTCGTTCATCAGCATCAGAGCATAGTTCCATATTGCCTCGGTTTTCTTTCTCACATCAATGAGATCACACTGGTCTGGCCGTAAGTCTTCATCAACAGCAATGGAAATCTCGCAACTCTTCGGGGATGTATTGTTTCCATTGTTCTTAATGTCAACGATGATTGTGTCAGAACCATGCTGCGCTTTGATCGCTTCCATACCGGTCTTTACATCTCCAAAAACATAGGTTTTAACTTTCATTGACTTTAATCACCCCCAACGATTGAATTTTGATCTGAGGCGGAATCTCATTATGTGAAATAACGGTAATGCCTTGTATATACCGCTCCAGAAAGCGGCGTAACTTACTTCGAAGAACTGGGTGTACAAGAATTACAGGTTGAATATTCTGCAGCATTGCCTTTTTTGCCTCATTCCCCACCTTTTCGATCAACTGCTGGCTAAATGCGAGATCAAGGGCGAGATAGGTTCCTTGGTCCGAAGGCTGAAGACTGTTAATCAACTTCTCCTCAAGGTTTTTCTCCAAAATGAGGAGATTGAGGGTTCCATCAATCAAGTATGGTTTTAGAATACTTCTTGCCATGCGCTGTCTTACAAACTCGGTGATAAGCTCAGGTTCCCTTGATGTGGATGATGCATCTGCAACCGCCTCAAGTATCGTTATAAGATCTCTTATGGAAACTTGTTCCCTCAAAAGGCTTTGCAGCACCTTCTGAATAATTCCTGCATTAATCTGATTCTGTGCAATCTCCTCGATGACCTTTGAATGAGTGGCAGATACGGTATCTATCAGTTTTTGAGTCTCCTGCCTGGTCATAAGTTCATGGGCGTTATTTCTTATGATTTCTGTGAGATGAGTTGCAATGATGGTGGGATGATCTACGACTGTCATCCCAGCAGCAACATACTGATCTCTATCCTTTTCTTTTATCCAGTAAGCATCCAGATTGAACACTGGTTCCTTGGTTGGAATTCCATCTATGGTTTTCTTTTTATCTTCATGTCCCATGGTGAGGACATATCCTGCCATGAGCTCTCCACGACCCATCTCTATCCCTTTGAGGAGAATTAGGTATTCACCAGCCTTCAACTGGAGGTTATCCCTCAACTTCATTGGCGGCACAACGATTCCAAGCTCGATAGCCATCTGTTTTCTAATAGCCCTGATCTTGTCAAGGAGTTCTCCACTCTGCTCAGCATCAACAATAGGAATAAGTCCATATCCTATTTCTATTTCCAGAATTTCCATCGGCTGGATGAATTCCCCTTTATCTCTCTCCTCACCAGTCACCTCCGGAACACTCACGATCTCCTCTTTCTTAGTTTTTCCCACAAGGTAACTAGTTCCAAATGTACAGGAAGATAAAACAAGGAATGGGACGAGAGGTATTCCAGGCACAAAGCCGATGCAGAGGATTACTATTGATGCGAGAAGCATGGCCCTTGGTTGAGTAAAAAGCTGAGTTATCATTGCACTGCCGAGATTTGTCTCACTTGCAGCCCGTGTGACAATGATACCTGCGGCTGTAGAGGTAAGAAGGGCTGGTATTTGACTTACAAGACCATCACCGATAGTGAGGATTGTATAAACCGTTAACGCATCATTAAATGACATTCCTTTCTGAACGATGCCAATAACAAGTCCGCCAATAATATTTACAAAGATGATAATAATGCCTGCAATGGCGTCACCGCGAACGAATTTGCTCGCACCATCCATGGCGCCATAGAAATCAGCCTCCATTTCAACAGATTCCCGTCGTTTCCGTGCGCCAGCATCATCAATAAGACCAGCATTTAAATCAGCGTCAATGCTCATCTGTTTACCTGGCATTGCGTCCAGAGTAAACCTTGCCGCCACTTCAGCAACACGGCCAGCACCTTTTGTAATGACAACGAAATTGATGATTGTTAGAATAAAGAAGACAACTGCTCCAACAACATAATTGCCGCCAACGATAAAAGTTCCAAAACCTTTTATAATGTACCCAGCCGCATGCGCCCCCTCGTCACCATGAACAAGCACAAGCCGGGTTGTAGCAATGTTCAAAGAAAGCCTGAAAAGCGTCACAATGAGGAGAACAGAAGGGAAAACAGAAAAATCAAGGGGTTTGTTAATGTACATGCCAATAAAAAGTATCAGTATGGAAAGAGAGATGCTGAGGGTCAAAAAAATATCCATAAAGAAAGCGTTCAGTGGGACAATCATGATGAGGATAACAAAGACAACGCTGACTGCTACGAATATATCGCTTTTCTCTTTTATGCCTGACCCAAATCTGCCCATTATATCCTTGACCTATTTCGCTGTCGATAGACTTCGGCAAGAAGTTCGGCAACGATGATATAAAATTGTTCTGGAATGTAATCACCCACTTTAACAGCATAAAATAGAGCCTGCGCAAGCGGTTTATTTTCCATCATAGGAACATCGTGTAGGCGGGCAACCTCTTTGATTTTTTCTGCAACAAAGCCTGCACCTTTTGCCACAATTTTTGGTGCGGGCATAATTCCAAACTGATATTTAAGGCCAATGGCAAAATGGGTCGGGTTCGTTATAATAACATCAGCAGTTTTTACATCTTCAATCATTCTCCTCCGGGCCATTTCGCGTTGAAGGCTTCTGATCCTTGATTTAACAAGAGGATTACCCTCACGTTCCTTGAATTCTTCTTTCACCTCCTGGTGAGTCATCATCAGGTCTTTTTTGTGCTGCCATTTTTGAAATAGGAAATCCAGAGCGCCAATAAAAAGGAAGATTATGCCAACTTTAATAGCCAGATAAAAACACGTTGAACCGAGATAGGATATGATCATGCCTGGGTCTTTTCCAGGAAGAGACAGGATTGAAGGCAATTCATGCATAATGATCGAGTATGCTATGTAAGCAAGGACTGTAATTTTCACAATTGCCTTCAAAACTTCAATAGCAGATCTTTTGGAAAAGAGTCTTTTAATCCCATTTAAAGGATTGAGTTTCTCCAACTTGAACTGCATCGCCTCAGCACTCCACATAAAACCGGTTTGCAGTATGGTGCCTGATAAAGACAGAACTATAAGAAGTGCAAAGAATGGCATCATAATCCAGGCCCAACGATAAGCACCAAAAGAAAGAATGCTGAAAATATTCGCCGAGTTGACGTCGAGGTTGATATTGCTTATATAGTTTACATATACTTTGAAAATCTGGTGAAAACCGTGAGAGGCCATAAAATATAGAAAAATAGCGGTAAAGAGAAACATGAGACATAATGGCAGTTCTCTTGACTGCGCGATTTGGCCTTTCTTTTTAGCTTCTTCGAGCCTCTTTTCCGTTGGCTGTTCAGTCTTTTCCTGAAACGTTTCTGCCATCTTCTATACCATCAACCTGAATAATCTTAAAATCTCCCCGTCCATACCCTTGAACATATTGACAATAACAGGAACAATTACACCAAGGGAGAGGGAAAACATAGTTACCGTAACAAGAATTTTCAAAGGCACACCTTCGATAAAAATATTAATTTGTGGGATCATCCTCGAAAGCATTCCCAGAGCAACTTCAACAAACATAAGGGTTACAATTATGGGGGCGCCAATTTTAAAACCAGTCATAAATATGCGACCGGTAGCCGAAATAAAGTACTGAAAAAATGATTGTTGAATTGTGACACTCCCTATCGGGACATCTCTGAAACTGACCACAATAGCTTTTACAAGAATGTGATGGGCATCCATGGCAAGGAAAAGCATCATGGCGAGAAGACTCTTGAGATGTTCTATAACCGTTGTCTGTGTCATAGATAAAGGATCCATAAATCGGGCAAATGAAAAGCCAGCCTGGATAGAAATAATCTCTCCTGCAATGTTGACAGCTATGAAGAGGATCCGTACCGAAAATCCAATGGCAAGGCCTATCAATACTTCTTTCATAACAAAAAGAGAAAGCAGGTATGGATCATTGCTGAACGACCGGTCAACGCCAATAGAATCAAAAAGGAGATAAGCAATTAGAAGGGATACCCCTGCCTTGAAAGGAACGGATACAGCCCTCGATGAAAAGACAGGTAAAAGCCAGAGGACAGACACCACCCTGGAAAAAATTAGCAAAAATGCTTGAATGTCGTTTGTAAAATCCATGAACATCCTATTTCACATATGTCGGTATATTTGAAAACAAGTTCACTGTATAAGAGACCATAAGGTTAAGCATCCACGGGAAGAGAATCATCAAGCACAAACCGATAACAATTATTTTAGGAACAAATACAAGGGTCATCTCATGTATCTGTGTTGCTGCTTGAAAAATGCTAACGAGAAGACCTACGATAATCGTGGCAATTAAAATCGGACCCATTAAGAAGATAGCGGTTTTTAAAAACTCTCTGAATATTTGAACAATAAGATCCTGGCTCAAGAAGCACCTCTCTAATAGAATCCTTTTATTATGGAACCAATGAGAAGGTTCCATCCATCAACGAGAACGAACAACATCAGCTTGAATGGCAGTGATATAAATATGGGAGGCAGCATCATCATACCAGCAGAGAGAAGAACGCTTGCCACAACCATATCAATTACGAGAAAGGGGATGTAGAGAAGGAAACCAATCTGAAATGCCCTTTTTAACTCGCTAATGGCAAATGCCGGAACTACAACGCGAAGAGGTATCTCGCTCGCATTTTTTGGTTTCGTGATTCCTGCAAGACCAACAAACAAGGCGAGGTCCTTCTCTTTTGTGAATTTCAGCATGAAGGTACTCATCTCTTGAGATGACTTGGTGATAAACTCTTCATAGCCTATCTTGTTGCTCATGTATGGTGCCAGCGCTGTAGAATGAACTTTTTCATACGTAGGGGCCATGATAAAAAAGGTCAAAAAAAGTGAAAGACCAATTATTATCTGGTTTGGTGGTATCTGTGCAATGCCGATTGCCTGCCTCAAAAATGAGAGAACAATTACTATTCTTGTGAATGAACTCATGAGAAGCAGGATGGCTGGCGCAAAAGCCAGGACAGTCAAAAGGAGGACAACACTTATCAGATTCTTACTCCCTTCAGACCCGGTGAAAGAATTCATAATATCGATCTTCGACTCAGTTCTGCCTTTACTCTCAACCGCTTTTGCCGAAGCAAAAGCAGGGAGAATAATTAAGGTGCATACAATCATGACAATTAGAAACAATTTCACGTTACCTTATCCTCTTTTTTCCATTTTGTTAGAAGAGACATCTCTTTTTCTCCTACACCAAGAACAAGAACATGGTCTTTTACTTCTACCACTGAAATAAACTTTTTATACCCGAGATGGATTGTGTCCATTTTCTTGAGACCGTATTCTGACGTACTTTTTGGCTTAAAATTAAAATTATACTTGCTT
This sequence comes from Syntrophorhabdus sp. PtaB.Bin027, assembly GCA_002067585.1. Classification (GTDB taxonomy): domain Bacteria; phylum Desulfobacterota; class Syntrophorhabdia; order Syntrophorhabdales; family Syntrophorhabdaceae; genus Syntrophorhabdus. The sequence continues at coordinate 79,060 of MVQO01000201.1, read as the reverse complement.
GCCAATCTGTACAGAAAAACCATTCCCGCAACAATCCCAATAAGGACAAGAATAACGCGCATTATGTTGAATGAAGCATCCATTATCCCAGCTTTTGAACCATCTCTTTGGGTGTCACAATCTCGGTGACCCTTACCCCTAACCGCTCGTTTGCTACTACTATTTCGCCTTTTCCAAGCAGCTTTTCATTGACATAGACTTCTACAGATTCACCGGCCAGTTTGTTCAGTTCAATAATTGAACCTTTCGACATGGCAAGAAGCTCACCAATCGACATTTTGGTTCTTCCAATCTCAACAGAAATTTCAACCGATATGTCAAGCAAGTTGTCGATATTGAGTTCGATCTTTTTTGCAGATGATACGGTTTTGTTTTCAGTTACAAATTCTTCCATCTTACCTCCCTCTTTCAACCCATGAACTCTGCACTTTTAATGCACAGTTCATGGCGAGTATGGTTCTCCATAACCATTAACGTATTATCTCCTCTACCCTGACTGCTTTATTGCCTTTATATATTCCTAATTTGCCCCTGATTCGGCTTCTGTTACAGATTTCAATCTCAACCGGGTCATTCACATACTTGTCTATGATAATGACATTGTCTTCTGACAGCTTAAGAAATTCCTGTAACGCCATCTTCTTCTTGCCCAGGATTGCCTTCAGTTCAAGGGGTACGTCATTGATTCTTTCTTTTATTTTCATTATCCACTTCTCCCTCATTTCTGAATCCTCATGGGATGGCGTGGAGATAAGGTGTCCCTTTATTGTCTCGAGGATTCCGTAAGGTATGCATATCTTCATCCATCCTTTGATCCCCTCTACCTCAATGGTAAGTTCACAAACATTCACCGTTTCTTCACTCACAATCATTGTTATGTAATTGGGATTAATCTCTGAACGAGAGTATTTGCATGATATCTCGTGCACTGGCGCCCAGGCTTTTTCCATCTCGGCGCATACAATGTTAATCAATTTCTTGATAACATTGAATTCAATCTTCGTGAATTCTCTTCCCTCTATCTTTTGTTTTTTCGATGTATTTGCACTACCAAAAATTGTTTCCAAAACCGAGAAAATGAGTTTTGTATCGAAAATGACTATGAAAAAACCTTTAAGTTTTTCAGTCACTACAACATTCATGTTTGTTGGCAAAGGAAGGGTCTCTATAAAATCACCGTAAGAGACGTATTGCATTGGCTCAAGATTAACCTCAACTTCCTTTTCCACAAAAAGTGAAAGAGCAGATCTGAAAGATTTCGAAAACCTATCATAAATAAATTCGAGGGCTGGAAGCCGCTCCTTTTTACTCCTTGCATACTTGAGGAAGTCAAAGGTTCTGACTTCTATCTTTTCTTGAACAGTATTTTCAGCAACCTCGGCGAGTTCATAATCCTCTTTCTGAGTCTCAATCTCGCCTTCCGAGATTCCTTTAAGAAGGGCATCAATTTCATCTTGAGATAATATCTGTTCCATCCCAACTCCTCACTGGACGATAATATCAGTGATATATAATGACTTCAGCTCAGCATCGTCTTTAAAAAGGGTTTTCATAGCGTTTAGCAGTTCCTTTTTAAGATGGTTTCTGTTGTTGATATCCATTAACACCTCAGGCCCTTTTGAACCTAGAACAGACAAAGTTCTATCTCTTATTGCCGGCACCATTTTCTTTGCTTCTTCCATTACCTTGGCGTCCTTTACCTCAACCCCAAGGGTAATTTTGGCAAATTTTCCGCTTGCCCCTCCTATGTTAAAGATGAAAGGTTCGAGGGATAGGATCGGACCTATAGATTCCCTCTTTTTCTCATCCTTAACCGGTTGCTCAATGCCTCCGAAAAATCTTGCCTTCAACTGGTTCCCAAAGACAAAATATACCCCTGCGCCACCGCCGACAAGGACAATAAGGACAATGATCATGATCAACTTTAGCTTGCCACCCTTCTTTTGGGGCGTGCCTTCGCTGTCCTCTGTTTCCATAACCATCTGTTCGTCGTCAGCCATACAAATCCTCCGTGACCGTAGAAAAGCAATATATATGCCAGAAAGGATAATGACTGTAACTTACTGTTATAATTGTAAATTTAACGTGATAAAAAAGGATTCAGGTTTGTGCAAAAAGCTGGCCATGACATGTTGGGTCAAGTTTTGTCATGCATTTGACACGAATTAAAACAGGTTACTATCGAATATGGTGGAGTATTGCTGATTGCTAAGCTTTGGAGACAAAAAAAAGAACAGGGGCTGGGAAATCAGCCCCTGTTCTCACTTCCATCATTTATCGTTTTATATTCATCAGCTCAGCAAGAATCTCATCAGTGGTTGTGATAACCCGGGAATTAGCCTGAAAACCTCTTTGAGAAACAATCATCTTAACAAACTCGGTTGCCAGGTCAACATTAGACTGTTCAAGGGAGTTAGGGTTAATCTTGCCAAGACCGTTAACACCGGGCGGGTTTGTGTAGGGTACACCCGATTCTAAGGTTTCAGAGAAAAGGTTGCCACCCTCCCTTGTCAACCCCCACGGGTTATTGAAGTTAGCTAATGTTAACTGATAAAGATCCAATATTTGCCCGTTCGAGTAATGCCCTGAAATTACACCCTCAGGACTCACTGTAACGTTCAATAATACCCCGGGTGGGTATCCATCCTGGGTTTGAAAATTCGTTGCAGATGCCATGGGATACTGTGTTGTTGGGTTGCCCCCAAGGGAACCATCAAATCCAAGCTGCACGGTCTGTGTCCCGGTAGGAAAAGTGAGTGTGATATTTGCAGGTGCTCCGCTACCAGCGTCAAGCACACCTGTCGTAGTAAAATTCAGGGTTCCTGAGCCTGCATCTGGTTCTGTTGATAAGCTGTCTGCATCCCGTGCATGCCATTCCCATGTTCCATCAGAAACCTTCCGAAAATACACGCTCACAACATGGCTTTGGCCAATGGAGTCGTAAACAGTGACAGAAGAGGAATAGTTAGATGTTCCTGCTAGATCAGATGGATCAAAGGCAGGAAGTATACTTGCATTTGCTTGCAGATTCAAAGCCATAGCTATGAACGATGTCTCTCTGGGCTCGCTCGGCTGGGGTGAAACAAGAATGTCGCCATAGACGCCGACACGTTCATGGGTCACTCTATCTATTGGCCATCCTTGGACCAGAAACCCTGCTGGATTAACAAGGTATCCCTGCTCGTCAAATCTGAACTGCCCAGCCCTCGTATAATAGAGTAAATTTGTCTGATCAGTTGCTGGATCATCACCATTGAGCTGCCTCACAACAAAGAATCCTTTGCCGCCTATTGCCAGATCAGTGGGCTCACTCGTACTCTCAAAAGATCCCTGAGCAAAGATTGTATCGACAGAGCTGAGAGCTGTACCCCGACCTATCTGACTCGTCCCCGCAGTGCCAAAGACCGACTGGTAAAGAACATCCTGAAATGTTGCCCTTGCCCCTTTGTAGCCTATGGTGTTCACGTTTGCTATATTATTACCCACAACATTGATTCCATAGCTGTTTGCCATGAGGCCACTGATTCCTGAAAAAAATGAACTTAACATGTCTCCCTCCTATTTTTTAATAACCTGTACCTGTGATGCATCATATGTTTCATCATTACCAAAAACTAAGACAGGGCCTGAGTCTGCGACTATTACACCCTGTACCGTTTTGAATACCACTGCCTGGCAAGACACCTGCTTGTTATCCTTCATTGCTTTCACTGAAACCTGAACCATGTCATCTCCATCATGTGTATATGTGAGCAAGTCACCCTTATTGATCGTTATATCCCTCGATGATCCATCCTTGAGGTTTTTGAGGGTTACCACAATGCGGTCGTAATCATTCTGCGGCATGAGTGTCAGCTCGTCACCCTTTGAAAGCGCGTTGGTACTGACATTTACTTTTTTTCCAATCGTTGAAATCCACTGGCTAACGTCTCCTGCCTTCCTCATGGCATTCATTGAAGCTGTCAGGTTTGTCAACTGTTCTACCTGAGTGAGCTGGGAAAGCTGTGAGAGCATTTCGTCAGCCTTCATGGGACTCATAGGATCCTGATACTTCAGTTGAGAAACAAGAATCTGCAAAAAAGCATCTTTCCCAAGCTTATTGCCAGAATTTGATGCTGACTGCGTTGTTGTTGTGGTATAGCTGCTACCGACACTCTGTATTCCCATATGGTCACCTCTTTCTAAACAGTAGCTTCAAGTATATTGATAAAAGAAGCTCTTGTTTCTTGTCTTCTCTCTCCTTTTTTGTTCTCGCGGTCATGCTGTTTTGAAGTGTTCCTCTCTCCATCGGGCTGTACAAAAATATTTGTAAATATGTTTTTGCCTTCAAGGTGTCGAGCAATATCATCTTTGTGTATCTGAATAAGGTTCACAAGACTATCATTGGATGCCTTAACGTCGACAATTATCTTCTGTCCCTCATGTTTAAGGCCAATAAGTAAAGTTTCTTTATCATCCAGTTTCAGACGCACAACCATGTCCATCTGAGACCCCCTGTTCGAATACTGTTCGACGATTTTTTCAATTCTATCGGTCATGAATGATGTAAATGAACCTTTTTCAAAGGTTATATTATTATCTTTTATATTGAGAATATTAGCTCTGAACTGGTCGCTTTGTGACACTTCAATGATTGGTTTCTGTGGAGACATGTTAGCCATATCACTGTCTGAAACTGCGTTGGACTCATTTGTTTCTGATACATGCTCCTTGTATTTCTTGGCGGCATTCAGGAAAAGGGTATGGATTTCGCCCTTTGTTTCTCGCCCTTTTTCTTCGTTAAGTCCATATTCGGTGACAAATGACTGTTTGACCGTGGTCTTGGCAAATGCCTGGTCAGGCTCAAATATACCATCCATACCTTCATTGTTTCTGTTATTATCGAGCTTTTTGCCATCATCTTGGTCAAACTTACCTCTGTTTTGCACGTTAGCTTGAAGGAAGGAAATATTTTTCTCCATCATCTCTTCTATGGGCAGCTCAGAAATGATTGGTATATTCTGTGCCTGTGTTACTGTGCTGTCTGTATTGGAATCTACCTTAAGGGCGGTCTGTTGAAGATTGATAATAGGAGTGCTTTGAACGATCGCTTTTCCAAGTTCACCCTGTGCAGAACTCTTATTATTTTCACCCGATAACTCAGGTTTGCCTTTCAGAAAAGATAGAAGCTTTATCATTTCTTCCTGAAAAGCCATGAATTGTTCTTCTTCTGTCTCCGTTTCACCTTCCTTCACAATACCTGCTGAAATCCTATTAATGGTTTCATGGTCAATAGTATCTGGTTTTTCATCCGACAAACCTTCCTGAAGTGCAGAAAGATTTGCATGTTCCAACAAGCTGCACAATTCCTTTACTTTTATCTGCTTTCCCGCACTGCTTAATCCTTCTTGGCCCGTATCCATGGCGTCTTCGACCATTTCAGAGGTTTCTTGTCCTCCAGCGTCAAGAGTTTCACTGGCTGGCACTGATGGTACCATGGCTGGTGGTATCATAGATAAAAGCATGTTGGAAATTGAGCTCATGACATTCGCCAGGTTTGATTCACCTGATCCCCCAATTTCGTCAAGCTTGTTCAGGAAGGATGTTTTGCTGCTGCCTTCTGAAATGGCAGCCTTCAAGACTTCGAAAAAGCTTTTTTGATTAAATTCAGTTCCTGAGTCTTCTTTTGGTGAGGCGTTACTCGCGGGTCCGCCGTGAGCTCCAATACCAATTAAGTTTATAAGTAGGCTGTCCATGGCAATGTATTAAATCAAAACACGTGCCATTTTAATTTATTGAATAAATTCAACAACAATCGAGTTTTTGCATTACCTTATCTCGTTTGGGCTTTAGGAAATTAGTTCCTTAAGAGGAAATTTTTTCCTACCAGCTTGTAAAAACCATGAATAAAAAATTAAGGTGATACGAGGAACCAGCGTTCTGAGTAACCGGCTCTTTCTTGGACGAAGACCGGTCTGTTTGATGGCAGAATATTCACCAGGGATTATATTCTTCTTTCGCCTATGCGAAGGGCCATGGAATCAAGGTTTTTCTGTATTCTTCTGTTTTCAGTTCTCTTGACGACTTTAGCCGCCTTTGATCGAAGGATTTCTAACATTTTCAATTCCTTCATGAGATTAATAAGATTAATCCGTAATTGCTCTATTCTCTGTTGAGTAAGATCTTTTTCATCAATAAGGCGCTGTTTTCTGTCGTTAAGATAGGACAGGTAATCCTTTAACACGGAAAAATCACCACCACTCAGTGAGGGGATTGCCAACTCATTATAAGTTTTCTCAACATCCTTCTCTGTTGCATCGAGAGCCAAGGTAATGTCGTCTATGGTGTTTATTGCTTCTTCCAATTCCCTTTCCTTATCTTCAATAAGTTTTTCCTTAACATCGATAATCCTGCTAAGACGAAATTTTGTCATGGAAAAATCCCTTATAGATAAGAGGGTCTGGAGATTCAAAAATGAGACTAAGAAGTTGTTGATAGGCTACCGGTAATCCACTTTTTGACAAATCAGGCTTGATGGGATCATCCATATCTTGTTTCACAATCTTTTTTTTGTTCTTAGAATCCATCATGCATCCTCCTGGACATTCGTTAAAAGACTGGATCAATTGTTATACATAAAATAATATTTTCATACTATTAAAGGTTTCTTCAATTGTTGTCTTTTCATCGATACCCTGGGTTAGAAATAGTTTCATTTTGTCAATCATAGATATGGCATAGTCAATCTTCTTGTTGCTCCCCGGTGTATAAGCACCGATGTTGATTAAATCTTCAGCACGTTCAAACTCAGATAAGACTTCAATGATTTTTGAAGCATATTCGATCTGTTCTTTAGACACAATGTCTTTCATTGTTCTGCTTATGCTTCTTAACACATCGACAGGGGGATAATGGTTGGTGTCGGCAAGCTTACGGGAAAGGACCACGTGTCCATCAAGGATTGAACGCGCAGCATCTGCAATCGGATCATCGAGATCATCCCCTTCTACCAATACAGTATAAATGCCGGTCATCGTCCCTTCTCCTTCACCATTTCCGGCTCTTTCTAGAACTTTTGTGAGAAGGGAAAACACACTCGGCGTATATCCCTTTGAAGTGGGTGGTTCACCGATCGCAAGTCCCACCTCTCGCTGAGCCATACCAAACCTTGTCAGGGAATCCATGAGAAGGAGAACATCATTGCCCTGATCCCTGAAATATTCTGCTATTGCAATAGTAAGGAATGCCCCCCTTACCCTGATCAACGGAGGTTGATCAGACGTTGCCACAATAACAACGGAGTGTTCAAGCCCGTCACCCAAATCCCGCTCGATGAACTCTCTCACTTCCCGTCCACGCTCACCTATAAGGCCGATAACATTAACATTGGCTTCTGTATGCCGAGCAATCATACCTAATAGTACGCTCTTCCCAACACCTGAACCTGCGAATATTCCAATTCTCTGCCCTTTTCCACAGGTCAGGAGGCCATTGAGGCTTCGTATGCCCAGATCAAGGGGCTCTGTGATTCGCTTTTTGTTCATGGGGTTTATAGTGTCACGATAAATAGGAATCAGTTCCCTGCAGTCGATGGGCCCACCACCATCCATCGGATTGCCGAGACCATCGATGACTCTGCCAAGAAGGCCCTCCCCAACAGCCGTATTAACTGCTTGTTTTTTTGACAGGATTTTTGAACCAATCCCAACACCCCGTAAATCACCAAGCGGCATCAGCAGAGTTTTACCATCTTTGAACCCTACAACTTCTGCATCAATCGGGTCAGACCCATCAACAGGAAATATAAGGGCAGCGTCACCCACGGATGAAATTGGCCCTTTTCCCTCGATGACAAGCCCCACTACCTGATTCACTTTTCCATATACCTTGTAGGGATAGAAATCAGAGAGGCGTTTCTTTGTTATGCTGAGCTGATCCTCATTCAGGCTGTACATTGAGAAACTCTTTTCTTAGCTCTTCGAGTTGGACCGACAATCTACCATCTATATCACCAAATTCCGTTTCAACGATAAAACCAGGTTCCTTAAGGGTATCATCTGGGACAATCTTGAGATGACCTGTTGTGCTTTTGGATAGATATTCAGCATCTTCCGGTCTTACCCTGATGACAATGTTATGCTTGTCTTCACAGATTTCAAAGGCTCTTTTTGCCATATCCATAACCAGGCCCTTCTTTTCCGAGCATTCCCGAAGCACAAGCGCTTCTGCGAAAATAAGCGCTAATTCCATGCTAAATGACTCAGCCTGTTTCAGGAGCTTATCTTTAAAAACATCTAATTCTGTAATATAGCTGTTCAAACGTTTTGCAATCTGCTCGATTTTTTTCATCCCCATTTCGTACCCGGCTTTTTCACCCTGTACGAATGCATCTTCAAATATTTTTCGCGCCTGTTCTTCACTGTTCGGTTTATCGTCATTCTTTGCTTTTTTTCCAGAATCATCAAAAATACTCATAAATTCTGGTTGTTTGCTGCTTTCCTCCTGGGCAAAGGGATCTATTTTGTAAACCGTTATACCTTTAGACAAATTTCTCATTCCCCCTCGAGAGAACTATTTTTCCTTCTGATTCGAGCTTTTTCGCTATCATAGCAATCTTTGTCTGCGCCTTCTCCACATCTGATAGTCTTATAGGACCCATGGCCTCGATGTCTTCTTTGAGCATGGCTGCTGCTCTTTCAGACATGTTTGAGAATATCTTGTCCTTCATCATATCTGATGCACCTTTGAGAGCCACAGATATTTCATCCGAGGAAATCTCTTTCAGAAGAGCCTGAACGCTTTTATCATCTAGTTGCACAAGATCCTCGAAGGTAAACATCAGCTGTTTTATCCTCTCTGCCAGTTCAGGCTCAATCTCTTCAAGCTTTTCAAGAAGTTCAGATTCATGGGTTCTGTCCATCTGGTTCAAGATGCCTGCCACCATCTCGACTCCTCCGAGCTGCCTCCCCTCAACAACACCAATTGACTCGAGTTGCTCCCGCAACACATTTTCAATTTCCTCAAGAACCTTGGTATCTACTTTTTCCAGAAATGCCATCCGAACTATAACATCGCTTTGAACCTTCTCAGGCAACGCAACAATTGCTTCACCTGCTTTCTTATTTCCAAGTGTTGACAACACAAGCGCGATGGTCTGGGGATGCTCACCTTTCATTATATTTGCTAAGACTTTCGGATCACATCTGCGAAGAAAATCTCCCGGGAGCCCTTTTTTTGTCTCCATGTTTTCCAGAAACTGTTCGGCCTGTTCATTGCTAAAGCTTTTCTTTATGAGTTCCTTAAACTTATTCTCTCCACCAACCACGCGATTGCCGCGCTTTGAAAGCCTCCTCATGAACTCATCCCTGACAGTGGCAACAGCATTATCAGGTATAATTTTCAACTGAGCAATCTCTTTACCAATAGCCTCAATATCTTCTTCTTCCAGATCTTTTATAACCTCCTTTGAGATTTCCTCATCCATTGTAAGTAAAAGAATGGCGGCTTTTTTAATTCCCGGAATATCCTGAGCTTCCATTACGTTCCTTCCTTAACCCACTCCTTTATGATCGTTCCAACAAGGGCCTTGTCCTTCAAAGCATCTGATATAGCGCTCTGTGCCTTGTCCTCAATTGCTGCAGTTGCACCATCAGCACCAGGTCCTTTCACATATACATCTCGTACCTTTTTCAAGGGAAGTACTGGACCTCTTTTCTGTAAGATATTAAGAAGGGGTCTGATAACAAAGAAAAATACTGCAGCAAAAATAACCAGATAAAAAACATACTTACTCACATTGAATATGAGCTCTTTCTTCTCTGCCTGTTCAATTATCCCCTTTTCATCTGCAGAGCTTTCAACTTCAAAAGGGATGTTCAGCACCTCAATCTTATCTCCCCGCACCTCGTCATAACCAACTGCCCTTGCAACAAGGTTTTTAATATCGTTCAACTCTTTGGCCGAACGGGGAACGTATTTGGTTTCTTCGCCTTTCTGACCTTTCACCTTTTCATATTTGCCATCGACCACTATGGCCAGAGATACTTTCTTAATATCACCAAAAGGCTCTATTATTTTGCTCACAGATTTGCTTACTTCGTAGGTAATCTGCGATTCCTCTCTCTCTGATTCGTTAACCCTGTTTGGCGTTTCTGGTCGCACATCACGTGTCCCACCTGTGGTTGGAATATTTGATGCCACACCGGGCACACCGCCAACCTTTGCAGTCTGGTTTGAGGTTCTTTCCCTGCTTTTCTTTTCCGCAGCAATAACACTTTTGTTGGGCTGGTATTCCTCCTCCATTTTCTCTATCTTTCTCAGGTTAAGCTCAACATTCGCCCGAACAATTGACTGGCTTGCAGGGATAAATTTGTCAAGCATCGACTGGATAGATTCTTCAAGTCTCCTCTCCACACCTCTTTGTAATTCATATTGCTGACCGGATAGTGCCATTGGTGAGTTTGTGTCACCGTTCTTGTATAATATGCGTCCTGATGAATCAATAACAGAAACATTTTCCGGTTTAAGACCTTCAATGCTGCCAGAAGCGAGATGGACAATACCACTTACCTGATCTTTTGAAAGGTTCTTTCCTGGTTTCAATTTTAGGAAAACAGAAGCTGTAACTTCTTTTTCTCTGTCAGAGAAGAGCGTCTTTTCTGGAATAGCTATGTGTACCCGCGAGGCTTTTACCTCTGGCATCTGGTTAATTGTCCTGGCTAACTCACCCTGAACTGCCCTTTTATAGTTGATGTTTTGCATAAACTCTGTCATGCCATAATTTGTCTTATCGAAAAGCTCAAACCCCACACCTCCACCTCCAGGCAAAGCATTCTGAGAGGCGAGCAAAAGCCGTACATCGTATACCTTTTCATTTGGAACATATATGGCTGTGCCTCCAAGGCCAAGTTTATACGGTATCTTCTGTTCTTTAAGCTTTGCAACCACTGCAGAAGCATCTTCTGTGGACAGGCCTGAGAAAAGGGTATTGTAATTCTCTTTCTGGATAAAGGACAGGCCAAGCACTGATCCTCCAATTATTGCGACGAGAAGAAACAGGTAAAGATAGAGTCTGTTTTTTGGAGTTGTTTGTATATACTTTTTAACCTGTTTTATGAAGGCGTCCATGGCTTACACCTGCATTCTCATAATCTCTTCATATGCACTGATGATCTTATTTCTTACCTGCATCATAAGCTGGAAAGTCAGATCCGCTTTTTCTATGGCAATCATCGTGTTATGGATATCCTGCGTTTCCATCTTGGCAAGCTTTATTGCCTCCTGATCAGCTTCTTTCTCCAATTCTCCAGCTTTTTGGATGGAATCTTTGAGAACCTCACTGAAGGTTGTTTTGCCCTTGTGAGCGTTGACGCCTTTATTTTCGACCATGTTGCCAATGCCTGCAATACTGTCAATTTTCATGGCCCCTCCTATTTACCTATCTCTAATGCCTTCAAAAACATCTGTTTTGTGGTGTTAATAACATTAATGTTCGCCTCATACGCTCTTGTTGCAGCAATCATATCTGTCATTTCTTCCATAAGGTTCACATTTGGATAGGTAACATATCCTTCTTTGTCCGCATCCGGATGACCTGGGTCATGAACCTTTTCAAAATCTCTCGTGCTCTCTTTGATCTCAGCAACCTTCACCCCGCTGCTGACTCTGTCGGATAGCATCCTTCCAAAACCCTCCCCTTCCGAGATATCTGAAGCGATAAAAACAACCTCTTTCTTTTTGTAAGGTCCGCCTTCCTCTGTTCGCGTTGTGTGAATGTTGGCAAGGTTAGAAGATGTGATCTCCATTCTAGTCCGTTCGGCCTTGAGCGCTGAAGCGCTAATCTTTAAAATGTCAAGTATGCCCCCCATATTATCTCCTTCCTTCGCTGATGATATACCTCATCATTGAAAATTTTTTTGATATGACCTGAACAAGAGAAGTAAAAAGCATATGGTTCTCTGTCATCTTAACAATCTGATTTTCCATGTTGACGGTATTCCCGTCTATGCTCCCAATAACATCCCCATCAGAGCTCTCCCGTATTTCAACATGATTCGAACCGCCAATATTTCTTTGAATTTCTGCCTGAAAATCGATGTCCTTTTCTTTATAATTTGGGGTCTCAACGTTGGCAATATTGCCTGATAAAACCTTGTGATACTGTGCCCGTATATTTAGGGCTTTCTCAAGGATAGCTGTAACCTCCATCAGACCTCCTTGTCAGGGATATTCAGACCCAGATCCCTGTAGTCTTTTAATTTGTTTCGCAGGGTTCTTGCCGTTATACCTAACAAATTTGCTGCTTTCGTTCTATTTCCCCCCACTGATTTTAATGCATCAATAATCAGCTTCATTTCCATCTCCCGAACAGATCCCACTGAAACATCCTTTACAGAATTCATGTCAGGTAAGTGAGCAGTCTTAATTAGTGAATAATTTGAAAGGATACACGCCCGGGCAATGGTATTTTCGAGTTCCCTGACATTCCCCTTCCAGCTTTTTTGTTTCAATAATTCCATTGCTCCTTCTTCAATCCTCACATCCATTCCTTTTGAATGTTTTTTCAAGAAATATGCCACAAGTGGTGGAATATCTTCTTTCCTGTCCCTGAGAGGGGGGACATGGATGGGGAACACATTTAGGCGATAGTACAGATCCTCTCTAAATTTGCCCTCTTCAACATACTGAGCCAAATTTCTGTTTGTGGTGGCAATAATGCGCACATCAACCTTCTTGGGAAATTTTGCTCCCACCACCTCTACTTCCCTCTCTTGAAGGACCCTGAGAAGCTTTGCTTGAAGCCGGAAGTCCATCTCTGTAACCTCATCGAGTAGGATGGTACCCTTGTCAGCAAGTTCAAACTTACCGAACTTTCGTGAAGATGCTCCTGTAAAAGCTCCCTTTTCATACCCAAAAAGCTCACTTTCGAGGAGATTTTCAGGAAGAGCTGCACAATTAACAGCGATAAACGGCTTGTCCACCCGTTCACTGTTCTCATGAACGTAACGGGCAACAAGCTCTTTACCTACCCCGCTTTCTCCGAGGACAAGGACAGTAGCATCTGTCTTGGCAACCCTTTCCGTCGACTGAAGGACATCCTTCATCTCCCGTGAAGCGTATATGATCTTTCCACCGTTCACTCCGAGAGCTCGTTTAACAACACCATACAATGTATCAGTATTGAAAGGTTTCTGGATGTAATCAAAAGCACCTTCCTTGATGACCTTTACAGCATCCTGAACAGTTCCATATGCTGTTATAAGTATGACGGGAAGAAAAGGCCTTTTGTCCTTGACTCGTTGCAAAAGATCTATACCGCTGAGATGGGGCATCTTCACATCGGTAATGACAAGGTCAAACATGTTCCGATCAATCTCTTCAACTGCTTTCAAGCCATTGTCAGCCAAAGAAACAGTATATCCAATTTTTGACAATGATTCTTTCAGGGCAATCCTCATATGATCATCATCATCAACTACTAGTACATTTGTTTTCATTGACCATCCTTTGGAATATAGATACCGAATGAAGTACCAAGTCCCTCAGCGGATTCGACTTCAATATAGCCACCATGTGCCTTGATGATATTGTAAACAATAAACAGACCCAGGCCTACGCCCTTGTCCTTTGTGGTAAAAAATGGATTAAAGATGTTCTTTTGCAGCTCTTCGCTCATGCCAATGCCGTTGTCATTGATTATGATGAGGGCATACCTTCCTTCCTCTCTGACATCTACTTTTATGATCCCCTGGTTTCCATTCATTGCCTCAATAGCATTGCTTATGAAGTTCATGATTACCAGCCTGATGAGATCAGGATCAAAGAAAGAAGGTTCGCTGAAACAAGTGTTAATTTCGAAAGTAATGCCCCTGCTGTGGGCAGACAGGCCCATGAAATCAAGAGTATCTTTCACAACCTGGCTGAGTCTGGACTCAGTGACAGCGAGTGTCTTGGGTTTTGTATAGGAAAGCAGGTTATTGATTATTCGGTCGATGGTCTTAACACCAAATAAGACGTAATCAATATATTTCTTGTCTTTCTTTCTGAGTTTTGAGGCAAGCAGCATTGAGAGGAAAAGCTCCATACTTCCCAAGGGATTCTTGATCTCATGGGCCATCCTGGCAGCCATTTCACCCATGGCCATTAACCGCTCCTCCCGTTCAAGTCTCTCTTTCATCTTTTCAAATTCGGTCACATCTTCAAAAACAACAATTTCGTTACTTCCAGACCCATTTACAATGGTTTCACGCTTCCAGCGATAGTGGCCCCTGCCGTTTTTCAGAGCGCCTGACTTCTGACCATTATCTGTTAATTTATTCAAAAAAACTTCCGGCCCTAACACTTCAGCTGTTTTATTGACAAAGATAAGGTGTGACGTGTTTTTTACAACAACACCTATTGGTAAGGAATTCAGTATGTTATAAAGATATCCCCTGGCTTTTTCCAATTCAGCATTCTTTTCGGCCACTTCTTTTTTGAGTTGTCGTATCTGGCTTTCAAGCAAACTATAGTAATTGATAATCGAATCTGATGCCTTTGCGAATTCCTGGAAGGCATTCTCAAGAAGTTTAGCTTCTACGGCTGGCATGATTGCCAAATTTTGCAAAATATGTACCAGCTAAAAATAGCTAATAGCTAATAGCTGTTAGCTGTTAGCTATCCTATTGAAATAATTACATTTTATTGTGATAAAAATCATGAGAAGTTTATTGGTATATGTACTCGTAATGACTTATAACTAAGAACTCAGAACCAGGAACTGGTTTAAAATGATGTCAGGTTTTTGACAGGAGGGGCTTAATCTATGCCCAGGCGTTTCATCTTCTCGATAAGGGTTGTTCTGTTCAGGCTCAGGACCTGTGCGGCTTTGCTTTTAACACCGTTCGTCTCCTGCAAGGCCTGGAGAATCAAGCTTTTTTCAAAATTCGACACGAGAGTATCGTATCCTTTTTCGATTTCAAAATGACCTTGCTCCTGTTGTTCGGCGAGATAAATCTTATCAGGAAGGTCTTCCAGATCGATCATTCCCTTTCTCTTCAGAACCACCACTCTCTCAATGAGGTTTTGAAGCTCCCTGACATTCCCCGGGTAGGTATAGTCCATCAATGCAGTCATTGCGGCTTCAGAGCATCCATCTATCTCAGCGTCATTGATTTTATTGGAACGTTCAAGAAAATAGTTCAGAAGAAGAGGGATGTCCTGACGTCTTTCTCGCAAGGGGGGCAGTTGAATGGGAACAACGTTTAAACGATAATAGAGGTCTTCTCGAAACTTGCCATCCTTGACAAGATCATCCAAAATACGGTTTGTAGCTGCAATAATTCTTACATCTACACTGATACTTTTTGTTCCACCAACTCTTTCGAAGGTTTTTTCCTGGAGGACCCTGAGAAGTTTTACCTGCAAGTTGAAGCTCATGTCTCCGATTTCATCGAGAAACATGGAACCTCCATGGGCAAGCTCAAACCTGCCGTAGCGTGTTCCTGTTGCCCCGGTAAATGCGCCTTTTTCATATCCAAATAGTTCACTCTCGAGCAATGTTTCAGGTATGGCGCCGCAATTTACAACAACAAGCGGATTGTCCTTCCGTGATGAGTTATAGTGAATGGCCCGTGCTACAAGCTCTTTACCTACCCCACTCTCCCCCGTAACAAGAACGGTTGCATTCGTGTCAGCAACCTTCTCGATCATCTCAAAAACTTTCTGCATGGGAAAGCTTATTCCAATGATATTCTCGAATTTGTATTTATCCTTAAGGCAGTTTCTCAACATTGTGTTTTCACGAATTATTTTGTTCTCTGAAAACCGCCTCAATAGATTGGCCTTACCCGTGAGGCCCTTTGGAATATTCTCACTCTTCATGAGTTTAGAGTAATACATGGCAGATTCAACAACAGTAAGCACCTCTTCAAACTTAAAAGGCTTCAGAATATAGTCAAAAGCCCCCCATCGCATTGCGCTGATGGCTGTATCAAGACTCCCATATCCAGTAATCACAATACCAAGCGTTTTGAGGTATTCTCTTTGAATGTAATTGATAAGCTGAAGACCGTCGATGTGAGGCATGGACAGATCAGTAATCATCACGTCATATTCATTTCCTTTGAGTGCGAACAGCGCTTTTTTACTATCAATAAAAGGGTCGACAATATAGCCGTTATTACTCAGGAACTCACTGAGCATTGTGAGAATACTTTCCTCATCCTCTACAATTATTATCTTGCCTTTTTCCAACTGTACTCCCTCTTTTTAAAAACCATTATTTTATCCAGCTTCCTCTGTTTACAAAAACGCTTCGCTTACACCATTCTTGTCTGTCTTGTACCTGTGCAGAGAAATTACGAGGATTCCCCGCATGTGAAATGATCTTTCTAAAGAGAATAAACTGTGCATAATTTTTTTTAATAATTATTACTGTTTAAAGGCATACTTTTCAACAACTATTTTTAAAACACTGCTATTTCTTTGCGCAAAGACTCATTTGCAACCCACATCTGATAATCAGAACTACTGTTTATCTTCATCCGGAATATGAAAAGAGTAATGCGCTATCCTGATATCACAAAGCCTGAGGATACTATATTAAGCACTTTGTAAGACCAGGCTAAAAATTATCGGTCTGTTTGTTTTGTCTGATTATTCGAAAGAAAAATCCAGGTACATAATCTCTTGTGTACCATTATTAATGGAAAAGTAGAAAGGCAGAGAGATGATTGGAATCTTCGTTATAAAATTGACCTCCACATTTTTTCCAACAACTACCATGGGTATTGCTGCTTTGAGATTCAACCCAGTCTGTTCGAATTCTTTTCTTGCCTGACCAGAGATAATATTCGTAAGCTCACCGATAGAATCTACGACTTCCGGGTTTATACTTTCACACTCTTCACCAACGAGGGTCTTGAAAACAAAGAGCGCACCTTTATCATGAAAGCTTATACATATCGTTCCCTTGCGATCTCCTGCCAGGCCCATAATACCACTAATATCTCCTGAAGTGGTTTTTTCGTTCTTGAGAATCGGTTTTCCCATTTTGGCATCAATGTTCAACATGGTTTTAAAGACTGTCTGGGCTGCATTTATGAAAGGGTTGATATATTTGACCTCCATCTCTCCTCCTAATGGTTCATTTTCCTGCCCGAGTCCGAGCTCGATCAATGGCATCCTTAAGCTTATCCGGTGTAAAAGGTTTTACAATATAGTTGTCAACACCCGATTTAATTGCTTCCATGACACTGCCTTTTTGACCTTCAGCCGTCACCATGATGAAAGGGATTTTTTTCTTTTCATCATCCTCTTTACACACTTTAAGGAACTCTATCCCGGTCATCTCCGGCATCATCCAATCACTGATGATGAGATCGATTTCTTCGCTATTCAGGACGTTCAGAGCATGCTTTCCATTTTCTGCTTCTACCACATTTTCAATATTTATCTGTTTCAACACATTCTTGACAATCTTCCTCATGGTTGCAAAATCATCAACCACTAAAACTTTCATTGTTTACCTCCACATTGACTACGTTTTAGTATGATTACTAAATTATTAATCGTTGAAAAAATAATAAACTTAACAATTCTGAATTAAATTCCGGTCGGACCCGTCGACATATCACGGTCATTTCTTGCAGCCGGCAGATAGACATTCACCTTGGTTCCTGAATCTACATTTGATTCTACCTCGATAAAACCATGATGTTTTTTAACGATAGAATAACATATAGCAAGTCCAAGGCCCATACCTTTCTGTGTTCCCAATGGTTTTGTTGAAAAGTAAGGTTCAAATATTCTTTGCAACTGGCTTTGCGGGATACCTGATCCAGTATCTTTTATCGAAACTCGAACATAATCTCTTTCGAGAAAAGGCAGTTCGTCTTTTGGATTTTCTGTCACATTTTCAACTGAAATACTGACTGCACCACCTAAGGGCATTGATTCTCTGGCATTATATAAAATGCTGCTGAAAACTTGGCGAATCTCCCTTTCATTTGCTAGGACAGGAAATAATTGATCTGCAAATGAGAAATTACATTCAAACTGAGAGTTAGTGATGACGCTGTTCACAGCTTCACGTATAATATCCTTAAGATCAATCGGTTCTTTCACCGATTCGCCTCCACGGGAGAACGTTAATAATTGCTGAGTCAGGTCCTTGGCCCTCAGACAAGCTTTTTCAGCTTCCAGCAACCTATCGCTTACAATACCTTCATTATTTAAATGAGATCGGGCAAGAGAGATATTTCCCAAAACGACTGCAAGAATATTATTGAAATCATGGGCTATGCCCCCTGCAAGGATTCCAACCGATTCAAGTTTCTGCGCATTGAGAAGTTCATCTTCAAGGCGCTTTAAATCAGTGATATCCTCACATGTGACAAGGTATCCACCATTTTTTTCAAGCTGTACAACCCTAAAATTAACTATTTTCTCGGTTCCGTCTTTGGATGTTACATTAAAGACCCTGGGAACCTTCTTTTTTCTGTTTATCTTTCTGATCTCATCTTTCCAGGCAGCAACTACCGTTCTCCGATATGATGGTTCAGGATAAGCTTTTTTTAACCACATTCTTCCATTTGGTGTATCATTCAGGTTGTACCCAAAAAGCTCCCTGACTCTTGGGTTCATATATTTATAATTACCCTTCACATCCACGAGTATCATACCGAAAGGAGCCTGTTCAAGCAGAGTCTGGAGCTTCTGACGCTCCCTTTTCAACTCCTCCTCGGCTAATTTCCGCTTTGTTATATCTCTTACAATAGCCTGTAAGAATCTTTTTCCTGATAATTCAACGCAGTTCAGGCTTACCTCAGCATCAAAAAGCATACCGTCATAACGACGATACTTCCATTCAAAAAACTGTGGGACTCCTTCCAGTGCTGATTTTATTTTTTCCTCAGAAGTAAGCTTTGAGAGCTGCCCATCAGATTGATATTCCGGCAAGAATCTTTCAGGGTATTCCTTGATCAATTGCGGCTTATTACATCCAAATATCTCCAGTGATTTGGCATTACACTCTATAATTTGATCATCCTGGATCAATAGGATTGCATCGTTTGCTGCCTCAAAAAGAGTCCGGTATCGTTCCTCACTCTCTACAAGGACAAGCTCTGCCAATTTCCGATATGTTGCAGATCTCTCAAAGGTATCAATCTGATGGCGAATCGACTTCAAGGCTTCAAGGAATTTTCCATCTTTTTTTATTTTCTCTTTCATGCTAAAGAATCACTTTCACATTCATTGTACGGCCTTCGATAATAACTGTTCAATGATACAAATCAAAACGGTTCCATACACACAGCTCAGCATTTCATGAATTCTCAAAGATATTATCGTGCTCTATGACTGGGGATTGCATCGCACCCTCACCCTGCAAAACTGTGTGATTCTCCCCTTCAAGATCATACTAATTCGCTCTGTGCATATCCCCACAAAAGACGCAAGCCACATAGTGAACCACGTTTTAGAGCATGAGTGAAACGGTTCCGTCAAAGACCTGTCATCATGTCAATGAACAAACATGGTGCAATGTTATGCCGTAAAATTGGACTTATCATTATACGAAGCAACCATTATCCGCAAATTCTTAATCCGATTGTTCCATCCTTTGAGATATTTGCCATATTGTTCGGGCCTTATGTCTGCAAGCCGGGCATAGCGC
This sequence comes from Syntrophorhabdus sp. PtaB.Bin027, assembly GCA_002067585.1. Classification (GTDB taxonomy): domain Bacteria; phylum Desulfobacterota; class Syntrophorhabdia; order Syntrophorhabdales; family Syntrophorhabdaceae; genus Syntrophorhabdus. The sequence goes on along the minus strand of MVQO01000201.1, from coordinate 59,424 downwards.
TGCTCTCTCAATCTCAAATAGACATCGATATTACCATGAGACTTTGAAAGAATTTTTTCAGCTGCAGTGGGGCTATTGACATACGTGTCAAAATGGACCGTACTCAATGGAAAAGGCAATGATTCAGCACCTGACTTGTCCCATATTTTTCGGTATATTATTTCTGCATCAGCTTTTGTGAGATTCCTTACATTACCCCTAAAACCACACTCTTTTGCTGTTGATTGCAGAATCCCATATTTTGAAGACTCCCTGCCTCCATCCTCACGAACGTACTTACTACCCTCTCGCTCAAAAACAAACTTAAGTCCTTCCCGAAATTTTGCATTACCCTGAGCAATCTCATTGTTAAGCGGCAAAACAGATGAGCTCACCTGAAGATTATTTTTCAGGACCTTTTCAAAAGATTCTCCCACATTTTGAGTGTGTGGTAATCTTCCCGCTCTTCTGCTCAAATCAAGCTGTTTTGAAGCCAGTATGGCCTCAATGAGGTTCACGTGAGACAACATCTTTTCCTCCATTGGATTTACATGAACTCTATCAACGCTTGATATTGTGCAACAACAATGCCATGGCTTTATTGATCGAAGTGTAAAGGGCTATGAATTAACCATACCCTTCTTGTGTGTGAGGGGATAGACCATAATAGAAGAACTGGTTTAACAATGAGCGAGGCAAGATTAACAAAAACAGCATGGATGGAGGGTTAAGTGATTCAGCTTGCACAGAAAGGCAAGGGGAAGCTCAGTAAGTTTGTCATGTTAAGGGAACGGCGTGATCCCTGTTAATTGAAAAAGGCGCTTCGCGTGAAGCGCCCGGAAATATCTGGCTCCCCGGGCAAGACTCGAACTTGCAACCTACTGGTTAACAGCCAGCCGCTACTGCCGATTGAGCTACCGGGGAGTGCGTGTGCCTACTTAAATTATAAAGAGCAATGCAATCAATCCCCAGAACTTGCAACCTATCCCGTTACAACGGGACCGCTACTGCCGATTGAGCTACTGGGGAGTGCGTGTTTTACAAAAGAACACATACTATTTAAAGCTTTTACCACCATCACTCTGAGCGTATAAGTAAACAACAAAATATCCTTTGTGTCAAGGCATACTAACTTTCATTTTCAAATATGACCTTTTTGAATTTTCTTTTTCCAACCTTTATGGTTAACTCGTTGACAGCATCAAGGGTTATTTCCTCTGAGTTCACTTTCACTCCATTGATATGGACACCGCCCTGCTGGACCATTCGTTTTCCTTCCGAGGTGGATGTAACCATGCCAATCGTGGCAAGAAGTTTTGGCAACCATGTCCCGGTTTCTGATTTTTTGATAGTAACCACTTCAATATCTTCAGGCACTTCCTTATCCCGAAACATCTTATCGAAGTTCTCATGGGCTGCATCAGCCGCCTCTTTACTGTGGAATCTTGTAATTATTTCTTTTGCAAAGTTGACTTTGGCATCTCTTGGGTGTACAGATCCGTTGTGAATCTCTTCCTTGAGAATACGAAGTTTATCTAATGATATATCGCTGAGAAGTTCATAATATTTGAGCATTAGTTCATCTGAGATTGACATGAGTTTACCGAACATGGTATCAGGTTGTTCGTCAATTCCCACGTAATTTCCATAGCTCTTACTCATCTTGTTAATGCCGTCTGTTCCTTCGAGAAGTGGCACAGTGACAAGGACTTGTGACTCCTGGCCATATGCCCTCTGAATGACTCTTCCAACAAAGAGGTTAAATATCTGATCGTGGCCACCAAGCTCGATATCAGCTTGAAGGGCAACAGAGTCATAACCCTGCACAAGGGGGTAAAGGAATTCATGGATACTGATAGGAAGATTATTTTGGTAACGGTTTCTAAAATCTTCTCGTTCCATCATCCTTGCCATAGTATATTGAGCGCAAAGCCTGATCATATCTGCAGCATTCATGGTTTCAAACCACTCGCTATTAAATCGTACCTCTGTTGTTTCCGGATCAAGAATCTTAAATACCTGTTTTTTGTATGTCTCTGCATTGACAAGAAGCTCATCTTTTGTCAGCGCAGGCCTTGTTTCGATTCTTCCCGTAGGATCCCCAATCATGCCGGTAAAGTCTCCGATAAGGAAAATAGCTACATGCCCTAACTCCTGGAATTGTTTCAGCTTTTGAAGTACAACTGTATGCCCAAGATGCAGATCCGGCGCGGTGGGGTCAAGCCCAAGCTTCACCCGTAAGGGCTTATTTTCCCTTATGGACCTCTCAAGTTTGCTTCTCAATTCTTCTTCATTTACAAGATCGACTGCTCCCCGCTTTATAACTTCCATCTGTTTGTCAACATCAAACATATCCCACCCCGTTTGAGAAAAGAAACCATGTACCAACGAGAACTAATTGGTATTTTTAGAATGTTCTATCTTTTCTTCTTACGTCTCGCTTTTTTCACTTACACTATTTTTTGCTTTATTCTTTCAATTGCGATACAGCTATTTCCTTCATTCTCCAATGTTAACACAACCCCCTGCACTTCAATATCATTTTTCCCCACTTCGAACCTTTGGGGTAATTGGGTAACAAACTTTTTAAGGACTACACTCTTTTCCATTCCAATCACAGAATCACAGGGGCCCGTCATACCTGCATCTGTGATATAGCCAGTGCCTTTTGGTAGGATCCTCTCGTCAGCTGTTTGTACATGGGTATGGGTGCCCACAACAGCAGCGACTTTTCCATCAAGATACCAACCAAGGGCAATCTTCTCTGATGTTGCCTCAGCATGGAAGTCGATGATGATTGGGATTTTGTCATCCAACTCCTTCAGAAGATTACCTATTGCCCTGAAGGGACAATCAAGGGGTGTCATGAACACCCTCCCTTCGAGATTAACGATGCAAATCCGTTTCCCGTTCTTGCGGGTGATGCTATGGCCAAAACCTGGGGTCCCAGATGGATAGTTCAATGGGCGGAGCACTCTTTGTTCTTCCATTAAAAAAGGAATCATCTCCTTTTTCTTCCAAACATGGTTTCCTGTAGTGATAATATCCACACCACATGAGAACATCTCCTGGGCTACATGTGGTGTTATTCCAATTCCCCCTGCTAGGTTTTCCCCATTAATTACAACAAAATCAGCTTTAAAGCTTTTGACAAACTCCTCGACAGCCTTCCTTCCTGGTTTGCCAATGACATCCCCCAGGAATAAGACTTTAATCTCATTTGGCATATTCTATTGCCCGTGTCTCTCTGATTACAACTATCTTGATTTGACCAGGATATGAGAGATCAGATTCTATCTTTTTGGCAATATCCCGTGACAAAAGATAGATGTTATCATCGTTGATCTTCTCACTATTGACAACAATGCGTATCTCTCGTCCTGCCTGGATGGCATAAGACTTATCGACCCCTGGGAAATTGTTTGCTATTCGTTCAAGTTCTTCTAGTCTCTTTATGTAGCTCTCAAGCATTTCTCGCCGGGCACCGGGTCGTGCCCCTGAGAGTGCATCTGCTGCCTGTACAATAACATCAAGGATTCCAGTTGGCTCCACGTCTTCATGATGGGACATGATTGCATGAACAATAGTTTCATTTTCTCCATATTTTCGGGCAAGATCTGCCCCGATAGAGGCGTGGGAACCTTCTATCTCGTGATCTACTGCTTTACCGATATCATGAAGCAAACCAGCTCTTTTAGCCTCTTTAACATTTACACGGAGCTCAGATGCAATTACACCGCAGATAAAAGCTACCTCTAATGAATGCTGGTAGACATTCTGTGCATAACTGCTTCGAAAGGTCAATCTTCCAAGAAGTTTAACGATCTCAGGGTGGACATTATGAACACCGAGGTCAAAAACTGCCTGTTCTCCGGCCTCCTTGATTCGGTCCTCCATCTCTTCAGCCACTTTTGAAACAATCTCCTCAATCCTTGCCGGATGGATTCTGCCATCACTAATAAGCCTTGAGATAGCGATTTTGGCAACCTCTCTCCTAATTGGATTAAAACAGGATAGTATAACCGCCTCAGGGGTATCATCGATAATAATGTCAACACCGGTAGCAGCCTCAAGGGCCCTGATATTTCTTCCCTCTCTACCTATGATTCTTCCCTTCATCTCTTCGTTTGGAAGTGGAACTGTTGAGACTGTGTCCTCTCCCACATAATCCCCAGCATAACGCTGAATGGCAAGAGCGATAATCTTTTTTGCCTCTCTATCAGCCTTTTCTCGGGCCTCTTCTTCTATTTTTTTGCATATCTTCAGGGCCTCATATTTCGCTTCGTTTTCCATTGCCTGCATCAAAGTTTTTTTAGCTTCCTCTGCTGTCATTCCCGAGATCTTTTCGAGCCTTGCTTTACCTTCTTTGATTAAAGCGTCCTGTTCTTTAATTCTGGTATCAAAGTATGACTGTCTGCTGGAAACTTCTTTTTCCCTCTTTGCAAGCTCTTCTTCTTTTTTCTCAATTTGTTCTGTCTTCTTATCGAGGCTTGATTCTTTTTGAACAAGTCGCCTTTCAGAGTTTTGCAGTTCCAGACGCCTGGATTTTATTTCCTGTTCCAACTCGTTTTTTGCCTGAAGTGCAACATCTTTGGCCTGGATTGACGCTTCCCGGGTGAGAACATCTGCCTCCTTCTTAGCATCTTCCAGGATTTTTTTTCCTATCTTTTCGTACTCACCGATCTTCTTTCTCTGTATGATTCTAGCAAGTACAAATCCGAAACAAAGCGCTATTACGACACTTACAATTATTATTATGATATTTATATTCAAGATTCCCCCTCATATATATGTATACAAGGGGTAAGGCTGATGAGGTAAAAGGGAAATTATGTGTCTATGTCAAATAGTGAAACTATATTTCATGCCCCCAAACTACCGAAAACTATTTATGTTAAACCTCTATTGCCTCAACAACTACCCCGTTGTAAGATTACCCCCGCAGATGCCGTGTAAACAGTAAAATCTTGAACCTCTGGTTTACGTGGGCACCTTGTTGTTGCATCAGGCTTCTCGTCATGACGAGCATGCACACCGCAATTAGTGAAGGCCCCCAATAAAGAGGTGTTGGCTCGAAGCTTACCATTTATCACGGGCACCGCAGGGAACCTCAAATTCTTCAAATTTTTGTAAGAGCTTTAATGCCCTCCCTTCAAACTGCTCAGATTTTTTTCTCATCTCTAAGTATTCGTCACTTATTTCCATCATTGCCATTATGATCGCATTCATTGTATTCACTATACCATAGTTGTTGATGACAAAGCCTATCTTTTCATCAACAAATTGTGCTGCTCTTTTTATTCTTCCTTCATCGTCTCCAATAAAGGTAAATGGTTGATTCAATATACTTACCTCAACCTTTCGCTGCATCAAACCTTCTTACGCCTCTACCTTGTCAACCTTCTCGAGTATCTTCGTAACCTTCTCGATTAACAGCTCGCGTTCGTTCTTAACATCAGCCATCTTGGTTTTCAGGTCAGTGTTCTCGGTTTCGAGCGATTTCACTCTACCCAGGAGCTTTTCATGCTCTTCTTTCATACCCTTATAGTTTTTTATAAGGTTGTCAATTTTTTCTTCTAATTCAATGATTCTGTTTTCACCAAGGAGTTCCATAACCTATTTAAGTATCGCTTTTCTGTTCAAAAGTCAAGAACAAAAGGTATGCCTTGATAAAGGGATCAATCTCACCATCAAGCACTGAATCTGCGTTATGAATCTCTGTTTTTGTCCGGTGATCCTTGATAAGCTTGTATGGATGGAGTATATAAGAACGTATCTGGCTTCCCCAGGCAATATCCTTTTTCTCTTTCTCCAGAGAGTTCATCTTCTCCTCTTGTTTCTTCTTTTCGATCTCATAGATTCTAGATCGCAAAATTGCCATGGCGATAGCTTTGTTTTTATGCTGTGATCTTTCATTCTGACATTGGACTACGATACCTGTTGGAATATGGGTAATCCTTATAGCGGATTCTGTTTTATTTACATGCTGTCCCCCGGGACCGCTGGAACGAAAGGTATCAACTTTTAAATCTTCATCCCGAATCTCCACATCAATATTGTCTGCAAGTTCAGGGTATGCATAGAATGACGCAAAAGAGGTATGCCTCCTGTTATTTGCATCAAACGGGGATACCCTAACAAGTCTGTGGATTCCATTCTCGCATTTCAGATAACCATAAGCATGGGGCCCCTTTACAAGAAAGGTAACATTCTTAATTCCCGCTTCTTCACCAGGAAGTATGTCCACTACCTGAGTTTCAAACCCTTTTCTTTCAGCCCAGCGTAAGTACATCCTAAGAAGCATTTCAGCCCAATCCTGAGCCTCTGTTCCACCTGCCCCGGCATTAATATAAACAATGGCATTGGAATCATCGTTCTCTTCGCTGAGCATTCTTTCAATCTCGTAACGGTCAAGAGCCTGATCAAGAGAATTTACCCTTTCTACTAGTTCTTCAAGATCTTTCTGATCATCAGTTTCGTGTACAAATTCCCCAAGAATAAGGATTTCTTCAAGATCCTTTTCTTTATGATTCCAATTCTCAATTTCTGATTGAAGTCTTGACCGCTGTTTTAGCTTTGTTTGTGCTTTGTCTTGGTCGTCCCAGAGTGCCTGTTTGGAAAGTTCTTCGTCAAGTGCATTAATCTGACGGTTTAAGTTATCGAGGTCAAAGATAGCCTCTGAGAATGGCCATTCTTTCGACAATTGCATCAATTCTTGTATTGATATCTTCTATCATAATATTACCTCATTTCTCACTCTAAGCAGTCTGCAAACAAACACTCGCTAACGTGCAGTGCTATGCCCTCTGCTCTATTCTTTTTTTTATTACCTCCCCGTATTCCGAACATCTAACAGGACGAACATTATCCATTTGTCGTGCAAGATCATAGGTGACAATCTTGTTACCCACCGTTTCCTCTATTGCATATTCAAGAATATCTGCTGCCTTTTCAAGGTTGATATGTCTGAAGAGCATCGCTCCGCATAGAAGGAATGACGTTGGATTTGAAAGGTCCTTTCCTGCATATTTTGGAGCACTCCCATGGGTCGGCTCAAAAATTGCCACATTATCACCAAAGTTAGCTCCAGGCGCAACTCCCAGACCTCCTATAAGGGCTGCACAAGCATCAGACAGATAATCACCATTAAGATTCGGGCACAGAAGAATATCATAATCTTCGGGCCTTAAAATAACTTGTAAAAACATATTGTCGGCTATTCGGTCATTGAAAAGAATTTTATCCTTTTCACCAGAAAAAGTTAACTTGTCAGCGTAGCCCCTTGCTACCTCATATGCCCATTCTCTAAAGGCGCCTTCTGTGTATTTCATGATATTGCCCTTATGAACAACTGTCACTGCCTTCCTGTTATTCTTGATGGCGTAGTCAAGAACCCACCTGGTAAATCGTGCAGTACCTGTCCTGCTTATCGGTTTGACGCCTACACCGGTATCATCAGTTAGGCTAACCCCCATTTTTTCTCTGAGAAATGTAAGGAATATCAATGACTCTTTACTCTCAGCCCTCCATTCTATCCCTTTGTAAAGGTCTTCTGTGTTTTCTCTGAAAATAATAAAATTAACATGTTCGGGCTTTTTCAGCGGACTCGGAAGCCCTGGCAAAAATCTGATGGGACGCATACAAACATAAAGATCAAATATTTGGCGTAGATATACATTTACGCTTCTAAAACCTCCTCCAACAGGTGTTGTTAGGGGCCCTTTAATTGCCACCTGGTGCGCCTTAACAGTCTGCAAGGTTTCTTCGGGGAGAAGTTCACCTGTTTTTGCAAGAGCCTTTTCTCCTGCCAGCAAAGATATCCATTTTATTCTTTTTTTACCTCCGTATGCTTTCTGGACCGATTCTTCAAGGACCTCTTTTGAAGCATGCCAGATATCATCACCTGCACCATCACCTTCTATATAGGGAATCGTAACAATATCAGTCAAATCTTAAACCCTCCATAACGTGCAATATAGTGATCAAGTCCTCCCTCATTCAGGATTGTACGCATAATCGAACTCAGGGGTGAAAAACTCTTCTCATCGCCTGTTGTTTTATTTACCAGCATACCGTCATCGACTCTTATTTCAAGGGAATCTCCTTCATTAATTCCATCTGTATTGCATATTATTGCTGCAAGGCCCACATTTATTGCATTCCTATAGAATATTCGTGCAAAGGATGTTGCGATAATTGCATCAATCCCTGCCATCTTTATAATAAGTGGTGCATGTTCTCTGCTGGAGCCAAGCCCGAAGTTTTTCCCGCCTACTATAATGTCGCCCTTCTTAACCTTTTTACAAAAACCAGGCGAGATATCTTCAAAAACATGTTTTTTTAGTTCTTCAAGGTTTGAGCGCAAGTGGTAGAACCTTCCTGGGATGATATGGTCAGTAGAGATGTTATCTCCAAACTTCCACACCTTTCCTTTCAAAATCATCAAGAACCTCCCGTGGATCTGTTAATTTTCCTTTAAGCGCGGTTGCAGCTGCTGTTGCCGGTGAGGCAAGTATAATATGTGAATTGGGGTTTCCCATCCGGCCGAGAAAATTTCTATTAGAGGTTGAAAGGCAGGTCTCCCCGTCCCCAAGAACCCCCTGATGAATACCGATACAAGGCCCGCACCCTGGTGGAAGAATCACTGCTCCTGCCTGGAAAAGAGTAGCAATAATGCCTTCCTGAAGAGCCTGATAGTAGACCATCCTCGACGCTGGGCCTACAAGGAGTCGAATCCCTTTTTGAATCTTTCGTCCTTTCAAGATAATAGAAGCAATGCGGAGATCATCAACCCTTCCGTTTGTACACGATCCGATAAAGACCTGATGTATGTTAACACCTTTAACATCAGGATCATCAATGCTTTTTACGTTATCTACCTGGTCCGGGAAACTGACCATCGGAGTCAGGAGTTCAGCATTAATTTCAACTACCTTCTCATAGTTGGCATCATCATCGGGCTGGATCTCAATATATGATTCTTCCCTTTTCAATCTCTTCAAATAAAGAAATGTCAAAAGATCAGATGAAAATAATCCACACTTAGCTCCTGCCTCAACAGCCATGTTTGATATAGTGAGTCTGTCTTCAATATTGAGATGTTTGACTGTCTCTCCAGTAAATTCCATTGATTTGTAGGTTGCTCCATCCGCACCCATCATTCCAATAATTGCAAGGATAATGTCCTTCGGAAAAACACCTGAGCGAAGTTTCCCGTTAATGTTAAACCTTATTGCTTCTGGGACTCTTAACCATGTCTGCCCGAGGCCCATGGCCACCGCAATGTCTGTCGAACCCATTCCTGTTGCAAATGCACCCAGGCCACCACCTGTGCACGTGTGTGAATCAGCACCTACAAGCACTTCGCCTGGGCAGAGTACATGTTCCGCGATAACCTGGTGGCAGATTCCCTCCCCGACCTCCGATATACGCGCGTTATTTGACTTTGCAAAATCCCGAATCTGCTGATGATCATTCGAGAGTTCCATTCGCGAACTTGGTGATGCATGGTCAATAAAAAAGGTGATGCGGTCTCCATCGAACAATCGGGTGAAACCCATTTCCTTAAACCTGTTTATTGCCAATGGGGCTGTGCCGTCTTGGAGTAATATGCGGTCTACTTTAACAACAGCATAGTCCCCTGCCTTGAGGTCTGTTTTTGTGTTCATACTCAAGATTTTTTCCGCAATAGTCTTTCCCATGAATTATTCCTCAGCCTTAGTAAGATCTTCAAACTTAATATCGAGACCCAACACTCCAACAATATCACCGAATTCATCCCTTATCGGGCCGGACACGGTAACACAGAGCGCCCCTGTAATCTTTGAAGTATAAAGATCAGTCACGCTAATTTCACCAGTCTTCATGGGATTGAGAAACCAATCTCTATCTGAGAAATCCTCATGGAGGCCAATTTTGTAGTATTTTGCTCTGTCGACCGCTTGCGTAATATTCTTTGTAATCTTAATACCTTCGCTGTTCACCGAGTAGGCGAACTGAATGTAAGGATATTCCCGGACGATATTTTTTAAGGTCTCTTGCTGCTTATCAGGATTCATGCTCTTGATCGCGCTATCCTCGATGTACCTTGTGATCAGGTGGGCAGCCATATCGTAGGCCTTATTTTTGAGACGCTCGAACTCAGATACAAAAATTTCCGGTATATATCTTCGCACAAGGTGTTCCATCTCGTTGTCAGATATACAAGTAATCCTACCCTCGTCGTACTGTTTTATAATCCACTTGTTAATCCTTCCGATAGCAGGATGTGTTTTCTCAAGCCGTTCCTTGCCAATAAGTGCAAAATGTGAGTTTATCCAGTGTGTTATTCCTGCCAGACCTGATTTGTCAGTAATATTTATCGCGAGGGGTCTGTTAAGGATCCGACTAGTGTCAAAGGGGGTGTAGATCTCTTCGTTTTTCAGGATTCCATCTATGTGCACACCTGCTGATGTGGCATTAAAATCTACGCCAACAAAGGGCTGGTTTCGAGGAATCTGAAAGCCTATCTCTTTTTCGAAGTAGTTTCTGATTTCGGTAATTACTCTGGTATCGATGCCATTTTCGTTCCCCATGAGGGATATGTACTCCATAATCAGGCCTTCTATAGGGGCATTCCCTGTCCTCTCCCCAATACCCAGGAGTGTTCCATTGGCATGGGAACAGCCATAAAGCCAGGCACTTACTGTGTTGATCACCACTTTGTGAAAATCATTGTGTCCATGCCATTCAAGGTACTCCGGCGGAACCCCAGCATCGTCTATCATTGCCCGAATCAGCTTTCCGATAGACCTTGGTAAAGCAGCGCCCGGATAGGTAATTCCAATTCCCAGTGTGTCACAGAGTCTTATTTTCACCGGTATTTTTGCATCTTCTGAGAGTTGCATAAGTGTTTGAGCAAAGGGTACGCAGAATCCGTACACATCAGCCCGTGTTGCATCCTCAAAATGACATCTCGGAACAATGTTATGTTCGAGAGCTTCTTCAATATTTTGAATATAGTCTTTGAACACTTGTTTACGTGTTTTCTTAAGTTTCAAAAAAATATGATAGTCTGAAACGCTCGTCAGAATGCCCGTTTCCTTTAAGCCAAGCTCTTTAACAAGCTGTAAATCATCTTTGTTCGCGCGTATCCATCCTGTGATTTCAGGGTACCTGTAGCCTTTTTCAAGGCATTTTTCAACGGTTTGCCTGTCCTTTTCTGTATAGAGAAAAAACTCAGATTGTTTTATGACACCATTTGGGCCGCCGAGTCTATGAAGAAATTCGAAGAGATCTTCAATCTGTTTCGGTGTGAAGGGCGGCCTCGACTGCTGTCCATCCCTGAATGTTGTATCCGTGATGTAGATTTCTTCAGGAGGGTCGATCAACTCTATCTTATTGTCAAACTTAATCTTACAGACTTCAGAGTATGGGAACATCCCTCTATACAACTCTGGCTCTTCCACATCGATGAGGGAATACCTGGCCCCCTTTTCCACGTTCTTGAATATAAAACCTGTCTTTTTACTCACTATTTCCTCCTGTTTGTGCAGTGAGAACAGCACAATGATTATGGAAAATCCTAATGCCTGGCGGTTCCATTTCCTTATTGCTGTTCCCCTGTAAGACGAATCCTCAATTCATTCAACTGTTTTTGTGGTATTTTCGATGGTGCCCCGGTTAAAAGACAGGTGCCCTTCTGTGTTTTTGGAAAAGGTATAACATCACGTATACTCTCCAGGCCAAGCAACATCATAAGAATCCTGTCAAAACCAAAGGCCAGGCCACCATGTGGGGGAGCACCCATTTCAAGGGCTTCGAGAAGGAATCCAAATTTTTCAATTGCATCATCTTGACTGATATTGAGAAGCTTAAACATCTGCAGTTGATCATCCATACGGTGGTTCCTAATACTGCCGCCACCTATTTCAACACCGTTTAAAACAAGGTCGTAGGCTTTTGCCTTAAATGATTCGTAGTCACCGTTAAAATCTTTAATGCTACCCTGGGGGGAGGTGAATGGATGGTGCCGTGCTACAAACCGTTTATCTTCATTGCTGTACTCAAAAAGCGGAAAATCAACAATCCACAGGAATTTGAACTGGTCTTTTGCCATGGGTTCAAATTTGTCTCCCAGGTAGAGTCTAAACCTTCCCATAACGTCATTTACTTTGCTTTTAGCATCAGCCATAATGAATGCAACATCTCCATCTGAAAGGTGCAACCTCTCACTCATCTCAGACTTTTCATAGTCTTTTAGGTATTTTACGATTGTTGACTGTAATCCTTCTTTTTCTTTCCGTATCCAGATGAGTCCACCAGCACCCATCTCTTTGGTTATCCCCACAGCTGTTTCGAGGTCCTTTCTTGAAAGTGTCTTCCCTTTTAATACAATACTCTTGATGGCACCGCCATCATCTATAGTCTTCCTGAAGACACCAAACTCAGTCTCGCGAAAAATATCTGACAGATCTGTCATGGGTAGTTCAAAACGAAGATCCGGTTTGTCGCTTCCATAAACTTCCATTGCTTCTTCATATGTCATTCTCGGGATGGGCAATGGGAGTGGTTCTCCCCGTATTGCTTCATATATTGAAGCCACAAGGCCTTCACACATGCCTATGACATCATCAACTTCAACAAAACTCATTTCCATATCGACCTGCGTAAACTCTGGCTGTCTGTCTGCCCGCAGGTCCTCATCCCTGAAGCATCGCACAATCTGAAAATAACGATCGAAACCACTCACCATAAGTATCTGCTTAAAGAGCTGGGGGGATTGAGGCAGCGCATAAAAAGTCCCTGCATTCAGCCTACTGGGAACAATAAAATCACGCGCCCCTTCTGGAGTACTTTTGGTCAGGAAAGGAGTCTCAAATTCGTAGAAGCCATGGGATGCCAGATAGTCTCTGGTCACTTTGTAGGCCGTGCTACGCTCAAGAAAAATCTTCTGCACAAGAGGTCGACGCAGGTCAAGGTACCGGTATTTTAGTCGCATTAATTCGCTGACATTCTCTTCATCAAGCTGAAATGGCAATGGCTTACATGTGTTCAGTACTTGAAAAGAAACGACATACATTTCAAGGGCACCTGTAGGCATGCTGGCATTTACCGTCCCATCAGGGCGATTCTGCACTTTACCACTCACCTGAATTACGTATTCCTGTTTTAAATCACCCGCCCTCTCATGAGCTTCCGGAGAAATATCAGGTGAAAAAACGACCTGAAAAATTCCTGTCACATCCCGTAAATCGATAAAAATCAGCCTGCCCAGATCTCTTCTTCCAGAGATCCAGCCCGATAAGGTCAGTGTTTTTCCAACGTCATCTATTGAAACTTTGCCGCAATATCTATCTCTCAAGGGTTAGCTCCTAAAAAAGTCTATTATTATATATGGTATTAGCTGCACGAGTCAAGATTTGCCTTGGCCAATCACATGCTTCAGTGAATAAGAAACGGCTTCGTTTCAGTTCAGAAATTAGTGGATAGAAACTTAACGCCATAAAGCAGGGGTTTATTGTTCAAAACCTACCACAAACCTCTTGCTTTCATACTTAAAAAATCATTTTTGCTGATTATGATGTGATCCAGCACCTCGATGCCCATGATGGTCCCTACCTCAACCATGCGTCGAGTAAGCCTTACATCTTCTTCGGATGGTTCCAGATCATTTGAAGGATGGTTGTGTACAAGGATGACAGATGCTGCGTTTCCATGGATTGCTTCTTTGAAAACCTCTCTTGGATGGACCAGGCTTGCATTTAATGTACCTACAGAGATTGGAATAATCCCTGTTACCTTGTTTCGCGTATTGAGAAGAACCAGTTTAAAGTGTTCCTTTGCTTTGTCTTGAATGGTTGCCCTAATTGCCTTGACCAATATGTGGGGGTTATTGACCGTGTATGGAGGAATATCCTGCTCCAAATCCTGTCGTTTTGCAAGCTCAAAAGCAGCTTTGATCTGAGCTGCTTTTGCTGTTCCAATCCCGCTTATCGCTGATAGTTCCTCCATAGTAGCCTTGCTGATCCCTTGTACGCTGCCAAACTTTCGCAAAAGGTCATGTGCAATATCAAGAACTGATCTTTTTGGTATACCCCTGCCTATTATAAGAGCTAGGAGTTCGTGTGAAGAAAGTACATCAGGGCCCAACCTCTGCATGCGCTCCCTGGGGCGTTCCTGTTTAGGCATGTCGTGGACGGTAAACGTTGTTCCTTCTTTCATCATGATAGAGCCTCATCAAGTTTCATTGGAACTCCTACCAGGTTTGCAAAGCAATTTTATAACTGAAATCATCAATGCAGGAGGCACTGCACCCTCCTAACCATGCCTGGGCTGCCAATGGCTAAACTTTTTTTCTCAATATTAATGACCCAACTGCACCTAACAAGGAAACCGCTGCCGACAGTGCAAATGCATGGGTAAATGTGCCTGTCACATCTTTGAGCCATCCCCCTATAAAAGGACCCAGAGCCTGACCAATCCCAAAGAAAAGGGTAATAAAGCCAAGGCCAGCTGGTGCAAGACGACCACCAACAGCATCACCTGACGCAGCAGCCATTATAGTTGGTATTGAAAAGGCAGCTATACCAAAAACAAAGGCAGAAACATAGAACCCAGCGGTATCTTTCCACAGAAAAAAAATTATGTATGATATTGCAAGATTAATATATGCGATCATGGAGCCATACTTCCTGCCAAGCACATCAGAAATCCATCCATAGATGACACCACAAAAAATGCTAATAATTCCGAGGAATGCAAATATTCTTCCTGCAGCTATTGAGGGAACTCCCACTTCCTTTGTGAGGTATGCCATAAAAAAGGTTAGATAAATAATGTACGAAAAACCATACATGAAATAGACGCATCCCAGTTTCCATATTTCAGGTTCAACAACAACGTCCCTGAATGCCGAAAAAAGAGTGACTTTAGGTCCTCCCCTCTGCTCTTCCTCCCCACCATACATGGTAAGACCTTTTTCTTGTGGAGTATTCCTCAGAAATGCGTAACATACAAAGGCGAGAATAAATACCGCTATGCCCAGAACAAACCAGGCGTATCTCCAACCGTCTTTATCAAAGGCAGAAATAATTGGAGGAAGAATGATGCCAGATATAAAAAGTCCTGTTCCTATGCCGCCAGATACGATACCTGTCGCCAGTCCCCGTTTTCTCATTACAAACCATGCTGCAGGCAATGCCATGATTGGGACATAGCTTCCTCCATTGCCAAGACCGGATATAAGCCTCATAAAAAACGCAAAAAGGAAGGATTTAGAAAACCCTGTAAGGAAAAGGCTGACCCCAATCACCACGAGAGAAACAAAAACAACCCGTCTCACTCCAAAACGCGCAGCAAGAAAACCTCCGATTATAGCAAGAGAAAGATATCCAATAAAATTTCCTGTGGCAATAGAACCAAGTTGAGTATAATTGAGTGCCAACCCCTCCTTCATTGAAGGAAGAATCACAGAATAAGACATACGTCCGAAACCATGGGCCAGGATTGTTACGAGAGTGCCCGTGAATGCTATAACCCATGCATAATGTCTTTTCATACCCCCCCCCTTATTTTTTATGTCATTCCATAAAGCATATAAAGCACACACATAGATGTCAACCGTTTTTGTTTCCTCGATTTCTCATCTCGGATGCGCCTATTGCCAGTTTCAATCACTGATAAACCTTTTTTTTGGGCCGTACCTTATGGTATAAAATGACATGGAAAATCCGAGAGTGCGGTGGATCGACGCACATCCGTTCATGGACAGAGGAAACGAGATGATTCTGATAAATGATGTTGAAGGGATCATGGAAAATTCTCTCATAGTTTCGAAAGATGTTTTTTTTCTTATGTCACTTATGGATGGTTCTCGCTCCCTGCGTGACATTCAGGTCGAATATATGAGAATCTATGGGGAACTTCTATACATGGAACGCCTCGAAGAAATTGTTGATACCATGGACCAGAACTACCTACTTCTCAATGAAAACTACAAGCTTCGCCTTACACATTTGAAAATGGAATATGAGTATTCGTCTGTGAGAAAACCCGCTCTTGCAGGCAGGAGCTACCCTGCAAACAGGATGGAACTCATCATGGTACTTGATGAAATGTTCAAAACTTCACCAGAGAAAAAAGTTCCTGGCGACTTGACTGCTATACTTGTTCCTCATATTGACTATACGCGGGGCCTCAATGTATACAGACAAATTTATCCGTATCTGAAACATACAACCAAGCCTCTTATCGTTGTTTTTGGCACATGTCATAATATGGCTGAAAAAATCTGGAATATTTCTCTCAAGGACTTCGAAACACCCCTGGATATTGCCCCTGTCACACAGGAACTCAGGAGCTTGGTTGAACAAAATAATGTGCTTCGCGAGTATATCGCCGAATGGCCACACAGAAAAGAACACTCCATTGAGCTTCAGATTCCCCTCATTCAGTTTAACAGGCTGAATGAGTTTGAAATCCTCCCTATACTCACCGGTTCAATGCACGAATACATTGAAGGCATCAGGGATATTCATGAAGATACGCTTACAATGCTTATAGATAACCTCAATAAAGTTTTAGACGAGTACGGAAAGCCATATATTATCCTGGTAGGCGCAGACCTTGCACATATCGGCCTTCAATTTGGCGATTCATACACACTGGATGCATATACACTAACGCGCTCGAAGATCAAAGATGAGAACATACTGTCTTGTGTGAAAGAAATTGATGCACAAGCCTTCTTTGATAAAATCAAAGATGAGCGAGATGTGCGGAAAATATGTGGTTTAACGTCCATCTATTTCCTTTTAAGGTTGGTCAAAGGATGCACTGCTGAGATTATTAGCTACGATCAATGGACTGATGGCAAATCATCAGTAAGCTTTGCCGGAGCAGTTTTTTATAAATAAAAATTCATTCTCCCATCAATTGAACTATTATGTCACGCTTACGTGGCCTGTTGTCAAACTCTAAAAGAACAACCTGTTGCCATGTGCCCAATAGTAGTCGACCCTTTTCAAATGGTATTACCATTGAGGGGCCTGTAAAAGCTGCCCTAACGTGGCTAAATCCGTTTGCGTCACCCCAAGTTTCATCATGATGATAATGAACGTTTGAAGGAGCTATTTTATCATAAAACTCTTTTAAATCCTGTATCAGCCCCGGTTCATACTCAAATGTTGTAATGCCTGCTGTTGAACCTGATACAAAAAGTGTCACAATTCCATTGTCGAGGCCAGATTCAGTGAAAATACTGTTCAACTGCTGCGTTATGTTCAAGAAATCTTCATTCCCCTTTGTGCTAACGCTAATTCTATTGTTCAAAATCTTCATCACATAATCTCCTTTTCACAAATAATCTGTTGTTTTAGATTAGAAGGCAGCCTGTTCTGTAATATCCTATAATTTTTCAAAGTTGTCCACCAGCTTAGTCACTTGGGCCTGATATTTATTTTTCAGCTTCTCCTTGTTGAACCCCCCTCACCCTGCTATCACATTTCTATGTCGTCACATCAAAAAACCAGGGGTTCTGCCTTACAATCACCTATTTAACCACTTCCCGAAATATACATAAAAGCAAAAAATTCCAAAGGCACTCTTAATATACTCAGCTAATCAATAGGTTACACGTACTGATGAAGAAGGGGTGAACCTATCTATCAAAGTCTGGCGCAGATAGACGCAAACCCTGAGAAAAGTAACAAAAAGACGTGAGCCGAGGGAAAGCGGAGAAAACACGAAGCATGCCGACGATACAATGTAAAAAGCCCATTTTTGGATAAAAGAGAGGGGTTCTGAAGGTTTGGCACGTTGAGTGAACAATTTGTCTTCCGAAGCCACAGCACAGGCAGGCATGAGCCCCAGGAAAAAGTAGAATCGGGATGACTGGACTTGAACCAGCGGCCCCAGCGTCCCGAACGCTGTGCTCTACCATACTGAGCTACATCCCGTGCCTATAAGATAGCAGACCAACATAAAAAATTCCATTGCTTTTTGAACAGGGTCGTGATACCAAATCACAGCTTCCTGGGAGATGATTAAGTCATATGACCGATCAAAAAGAATTGCGAATCACAGACCTCACTCTCCGAGATGGTCATCAATCACTTTTTGCAACCAGAATGAAGACCGATGATATGCTCCCCATTGCAAACAAAATGGATAGCATCGGTTTTTATTCTATGGAGGTCTGGGGTGGCGCAACCTTTGATGTAATGACAAGGTTTCTTAATGAAGATCCCTGGGAAAGGGTAAGGCTGCTGAAAGAAAAGATGCCCAATACAAAACTCCAAATGCTGTTAAGGGGACAAAACCTTGTGGGATACAGAAACTATGCAGATGATGTAGTTGATGCTTTTGTAAAAAAAGCTTCTGAGGTTGGCATTGACATTTTTAGAGTCTTTGATGCTCTCAATGATGAGCGCAACTTTCTGACATCCTTTAAAGCTATTAGAAAAAATAAGAAACATATTCAAGGTGCTATTTCATACTCTCTCACGCTCAAAGAAAAAAAACTTGGCGGGCCGATTTTCAACATCGATTATTACATAGAAAAGGCTAAAATTATTGAGGATATGGGGGCAGATTCCCTTTGTATTAAGGACATGTCCGGTATCATTTCACCGTACGATGCCTACAAGCTCGTGTCATCACTAAAGGCTAATATTAAAATTCCCATCCATCTGCATACCCATTATACGAGTGGTATGGCATCTATGTCATTGCTCAAGGCTATCGAAGCCGGCATAGATGGCATTGACACATGCCTTGCACCATTTTCTCACAGGTCATCCCACCCAGCACTGGAACCTTTTATCGCCACCCTCAAAGACACACCCCATCAGCTCAATTTTGATCTTCAAACTATAGCTGATATTGACGATTATCTCGAAGGCATAATTCCTAAATACATGACTTTTGCCGACAACACAAAGTATTCCGTAATAGACATCGGAGTTTTGATGCACCAAATTCCAGGCGGTATGATTAGCAACCTCATAAGTCAACTAAAACAAGTAAAAGCATTGCATAGACTAAAGGATGTCCTTGAAGAGGTTCCAAGAACTAGAATGGAATTTGGCTTTCCACCTCTTGTCACCCCCACAAGTCAGATTGTTGGTGTTCAAGCTGTCTTTAATGTCCTTCAGGGACGTTATAAAATGATTTCCAGTGAAGTAAAAGATTATTTTTTCGGCCTTTATGGCCGACCCCCTGCGCCTGTTGACCCTGAGATTAGAAAAAAAATCCTCAAGGGTTACGATAGAGGTGAAATACCAATAGATGTGAGACCGGGTGACATCCTTGAGCCTGAACTCCCAAAGGCCCGTGAAACACTTAAAGGAATTTCGGAAGACATGGGTGATATCCTCATCTATGCACTTTACCCGATGACTGGTATGGAATTCCTGAAGAAAAAGTATGGCATATCATGACACAAGTGTTCCTTTTACGTGTTAAGGAAAACATCTCTTATTGTCCCAATAAATGGCACTTTAATTTGACATAATTATTTGACCAATTTCATTCTATTCAGTATAATTACGTAGGTCTAATGGAGGTTACCTGACCATGAATCAGCTCATCAGAAAAAATAAGAAAGGTTTTACCCTTATCGAGCTCCTCGTTGTCATGGTAATCGTTGGATTGCTTGCCGCCCTTGTCGGGCCAAGGCTTTTCCCGAAGCTTGGAAAGGGAAAGCAAGCTGCAGCCAAGGCCCAAATAGCATTACTTGGTCAAGCTCTTGACCAGTTCAGACTCGATGTTGGACGATACCCAACTACCCAAGAGGGTTTAAATGCCCTCGTTACTAATCCAGGAATCGAAAACTGGGAAGGACCTTACCTTACCAAGGGACTGCCCAATGATCCCTGGGGGAAAGCATATCATTTCCAATCGCCGGGCTCCCATGGGGAATATGATCTGTATTCATATGGTAGAGATGGAACTCAGGGGGGTGAGGGCGAAGACAAGGATGTCCTGAGCTGGGAATGACCACCTCATCAAAAATTATACTGTTGTTGATTGCTTCTGTGTTTCTATTCATCTCTGTAATTGTCTCTTTTTCCACAGGCAATGCCCAGCAAGATGTTCGTTTTCAAGATGGTCTGCACGGCAAATACATTATTGCTCAAGCCCCAAAGTTACTCGGGCAGAAACAAGCACCACAACCTCAGGTTACCAAATCGAAACAAGATTCTACTTCTAGAAAAAAGCCTTTACGAGCCAAAGCAGTCGCAGACGATGATGACGATGACGAGGATGAGGACGATGATGACGATGATACTATTCAGCCGTTAAAAGACCCCAAAGCAATCTCTACAACTTCTCAAAAACCTGTGTCTAAACCTCCTTTGCCCTCAACCCCACAAGCAACACCGGGACAGGTTTCGGCAAAACCTCCCGTTCAGCAGCCACAGCAGACATCCCCAGCCCCTGTTGTTCCCACTGCTTCTTCTGAGGGTAGACCAACAACTCCACAATCTCAAAATGCTCAGCAGCAAGCACGTCCACAACCATTTATCCCTCCAAGACCAGCCCCTTCAAGAGGTTCAATAAGCCTCAATTTTGATGATGCAGATGTGTATCAAGTAATACAGACGATTTTCGGAGATGTGCTGCGTGCCAACTATATCGTTGATCCGCGCGTAAAAGGCCGAGTCACTTTTAGATCTGTTGCACCCATACCTACTGATCAGGTTCTGCCGGTCATGGAGACTATACTCAGAATCAATGCAATTGGTGTTGTTGAAGATGGCGGGCTTTATAGAATTGTACCGATAAGTGAGGTCGCCCGCGAACCTGCTCCTGTTGGTTTCGGGAGAGACCCGGAAAAAATTCCTTCCACAGGAAAATCTCTTGTTCAGGTAGTGCCTGTTCTATTCCTCCAGTCTTCTGAAGTGATCAAGCTTATTACACCATTTCTATCAACAAACGCGGTTGTTATCGATGTTCCAAAGACTAACCAGATTATTATAGTTGACACCGATGCCAGCGTCAGAAGAATACTCCAGTTCTTGGGCACCTTCGACAATGAACAGCAAAAAAAGAAACAGGCTCAAGTTTACGTTTATGCGGTACAAAACGGGAAGGCCAAAAATGTGGCAAACCTTTTACAGCAGATCTTCCTCGGGGCTCGTCCTGCAACAACATCAGAGCGACCACAAACAACCACAGCCACCACAACGCCAAGACCACCAACCCAGCAGGCAACACAAGCCCCTCCACCCCAACAGCAGCTTACTAAACCACCCACAACTGGTACTGGAGAAACCCTGGTCTCGGACATGACCCGGATCTTCGCCGATGAAATACTGAATTCTGTCATAATCCTCGCAACCCCTGAGGATTATAAATTAATCAAAGAGACAATCGACAAAATAGATATTCAGCCTCGACAGGTCATGATTGAAGGTATCGTAGCCCAGATCAATCTTACAGATAATTTGAGTCTTGGTTTGTCCTACGCCTTCAAAACCCAATTTAAGATAAGCCCAGACTCGGTAATGCAGGGAACCCTTGGTTTAAATACAGGCAAGCTGGGCGTAGAATCGCTTCCAACTTCTGGTTTTACTTTCGTGGGTACTGTTGGTGATGACTATCGGGCAGTCATTAACGCCCTTGCAACCCAGTCAAGAGCAAAGGTTATAGCAGCTCCCCATATCCTTGTAACAGATAATCGAGAAGCACGGATTCAGGTAGGCCAGCAGGTTCCAATTGTGACCTCTACATCATATGATACCACAGTAACTTCCAGCCGTACGAGCACAATCCAGTATAAGGATATTGGAATTATTTTAAAGGTAACACCCCAAGTGAATGAGAGTGGTCTCGTTGCTCTTGACCTGGCTCAGGAGGTTTCAACATACAGCACCATTGAACTTGGCCTCAATGAAACAACTATTATTCTCAACAAAGCCGAAGCAACAACAAATGTTGTGGTGAAGGACGGTGAGACGATTATCATAGGAGGCCTTATCAGGGAGGACACGGATAAATCCAGATCAGGAGTTCCCTGGTTGTCCAAAATACCTCTCTTTGGCTACCTTTTTGGCAATACTACTGACAATGAAACACGCCAGGAGTATATCATTCTCCTGACACCCCGCGTCATAAAGAACCAAAATGATGCAAAAGAAATGACAAATGATTATGTCGATAGGATGACCAAATCAGGCAAAGGGAAGATAACGACTAAAGAGCTTTTTGGGACAGGCAGGCAAGGCACCGTGAAAAAAGACTTGCAAACCCAACCAAATGTAAATCAAGAGCCACAAAAACCTCAAGAACTCTCAAAATAACAACGTTCTGACGATTGCTGGCACTAAACATACCTGTGCCAAACAGTGGCAAAAAAGCATATCTCCTGTATGACAGTAAAACGCATTCCTTACAGTATTCTTTACATTTGGATATATTCCTATATTTCTTTTACTGACTCTGAAGGTTTTATTTTTGAGGGCTGAATCTAGACCCTCTTGGCATTGGAGAAGGCGCCCTCATTGGATCTGTTTTTGGAGACGGAGTTGGTGTTGCAGCAGAATGAGGGGTTGTCGGCCTGACCGGCATGGGTGTTCCAATCTTCGGCGGGGGGACTGCGCCAGGAACTGGCTTGGCACTAACAGCGGGCGCACTTGGAATATCGCTTATCCTTGGCTTGTCTCCTTGATTGAGGTGGACAACCATTGTTTCATCACCCCTTGCAAGGACTATCCGGTCAGACTCAATCTCTTTAAGAACAAAACCTCCCACCGAATCTCCCTTCTTCATAACATTTTGCCGCTTGCCACGCCCAGGGCTTGTCTTTGGATTTTTTTTGTCCTCAACATAAGCAACAGACATGCTCTCGGTTACAAGAGTTCCATAGAGGATAAGTTCTGGCTTGGGCATCTGTTGTGCGTCTTGTTTTTCAAGGGGTATCTTACGATCCGGGTGAAAAAGGTTTTGCTCTGCAATAACCATGTAATCAGAAAGGGATGGACTTGCAGCCGTTGCTTCGGACTGATTCTCCTCAGCTGCAGGTGGTATTTTTACTACTGGAGGATTATACCTAACCTGAGGATAAAAATAAGGAGATAATGCAGCCATCGACATCACTATGACGCACACAACAAGGATGATATTCAGCAGGTTTACGTTGTTGGCGATATATCGGCCAAATTTCATGTCATTTACCAATAGTTAAGGCAGAAACCTTCAGTTTCACCATCAATTCTCTTGGCTCTCTGAAATTTCTCACCCGGGCATCTATTTCTTTAACAACAAAATACGGTGTTCGAGTTTCTATAGCATAGAGTACGTCACTTAACACCCTTGTGTCTGGCAGCACTGAATCAATACTGATAGTGACAAGCTTAAAACTTCCTAGATCTTCTGGTTTATCGACCCGCTCACTCGAAATAGTTCCACCTTTACCGGTGATTATTGTTTTTACGTTCTCCTGAAGTGTTGCTGCCGAGAGCGAAAGTGTCTGCCCCTCAATGAGTTTTGAATCATCTATCTTTCTCCTCTCTTTAAGACTGGTCAATTGCTTCTCTAGTTGGGGCTTTTCTGCAATCAATGTAATGTATCTTGTGAGGGTTTTTGTTCTAAATGCCTCTTTCTCTTTTACCGAGTTCAACTGTTCCCTAATCTTAAGATAGCCATAGTCATATACCAACAGACCGAGCAGAATTGTCATGAGAGGTACAGCTATTATGAGTATTCTATTTCTTTTTTCCATCATTCAGATTTTCACTCTCTGCTTTCAGAACACCTTCCAACTCCATTTTAATGACAAACCTGTCAGCATTTAATCGGGTATCGCGTATGGTTGGTGATGCAAATTCTACCTTCCTGAAATGGCTTGATGCTTCGAGTTTTGAAATAATCTCAGTTGCAGAATTCGCATAACCTTCTATGTCTACACTCGCGTCAGTGATTCTTAATCTCGTCAGCCATACTGTTTTGGGGAGTATATTAGTCAACTCCCTGAAGAGGAAAAGAGTTGTAGGTCTTGCATCTTTGAATCGTTTGATTGTCTCCACGTCATCACTCAGTGTATCAATCTCTTTTTTTAGTGATTCTATTTTACGAACCTCCTCTTTTCTAACATTAATCTGTCTTTCAATCTCTTGAAGAGTTTTTTCTGCTCTCTGAAGGGGGACCATCATATAAATCGCTGTCAGGCCTGCAATTATGATGATAAGTGTTATGGGGACCACAATTGGCGTCTTTTTTGCAACTTGCAGACCTTTACTGAGAAGATCCAAAGGATTTGCTTTATCCCATAAAGACTCAAGCAACCCTCCTGTTGCGCTAAAAGGGGTATCTACTTGGTCATTATAAAATCTTTCCCGTATTTCTCTATTCCCTATTGTCTGCGCAGGAATCTCCAGTTTATCCTCTAATGTCATCTGTTCACGGCTTTCAGGATATATGAGAATCTTTGGTTCAACCCCCTGCTCTTTTGCTTTCTCGATCAACCCATGAACATCAGAAACGAGTCTTTCGGTCTTTGAGATCCGATGTTCACCATTAAAAAAACCTCCCGATGTGGCAATTACGTTACCATTTAAAACAAGCCCCCCCTGGTATCCATATCTATTGTAAGTGAGAAAAATCTGAGGTGAGTCTTTGGCTAAATATTGCGAAAGATTGCTTAAGTTCGACAGCCCTACAGTAACCTTTTTAACAACAACCCCTTCTTTGCGGAGAGCGTCTATATACGGGTTCACGAGATTGAGTCTCGCCGCCCATATCATAACGGTCAGCTTTTCTTCTTTTTCTCCAAGTACTCTAAAATCATACAGGGCATCATCCGAACTCAGAGGGGTGAGACGATCAAGTTCGTAGGAGATAACCGAAACAAGATTCTCCTTAACAGTAGATGGAAGTTCAACTGTTCTTATTATTGCCCATTCCCTTGGAATACTTAGGGTAATTTCAATCTTTTTTGCTTTCAACTCATCTATTGCCAGACTGACTGTCTTTGCAAAACGCTCGGGTTGAAGATATTTCCCTTCTTCCGCTCCGTAATAACGCGAACCTCGTATTCTTATTTTCGATATGAAACGTGAACCGTAGACAACCGCAATCCCACCCTTTTCTATAGAGACTGAAAGGGCTTTTAGGGGTAACAAAATTCCCTCAGCAAGATTGTAGGTGAGCTTGCCCCAAAAAGGTAGCCAGAGGCGTTGCATTTTTGCCTTGGAATCAGCAATAGTGTTCTGAATTTTTTCTATGGGGAATCTATTCATCATTTACGAACATCCGACGGACTTTTATAGTAAAGGTAGCTATGTTGGTTATTCGCTTCAATTGCTACTACTGCTCTTATTGCATACCCTTTTTTTTCATTCTTTTTCATGCCTTTGCCTTCAATAGTATATATATTTGATTCTGCAAAGCCAACATATGGCACAAATGTTCTGAAGACATCTCCGATAATAGCTATTACGTCCTGTTGTCCTTTCAACTCGGCTGTTTCTCTGAACTCAACGATTTTATCTGCCATTGAGGACGTCATGTTAGGAAGGGCCGCAATAACCTCTTTAGCAGCAGCGTTCAGATTGATAGTCGATCCTTTTGTATATACGGTAAGAAAATTGGCAAGACCTGGATGACCCCCATTGCCGAACAGTATCTCCGGTGTTACACCCCGAACAAGAAGCAGCTCTTCGATGGTGTCAAAATTGCCATTTTTAGCCTTGTAAGGAACAGGAAGAGCTTCATAATACGAATCTTCTGCCCCGTTGAGCCTCCGGAGGTTATCCTCGTCCTTCCAGTCAAGAACAGAATCAACAATCGTATTGGCAGTTTCTCCTGGGATTCCCAGATTGACCATCAAATTATTGAAAATGATGCTGTTGGCATCAGTCAGGGCATTAATATTGATCTTTCCTGACTCATCGGCTATACTGAATGAGTATTTATCTTCACCAACTTCACCTTCATTTTCCCTCCCGTCAATACGTACTATTTCACTACCTTCCACAGCACTAACCTGGTTCTTATTGGCGCTTCTGTAGAAGATCTCTATAATGCCTCTTTCTATGCCTCCTTCTGCAAGTAACTTCTTTTCAATCCCATCACGAAAAGCAATGGTTGAGTGAACTTCTGTTCGCGCCATAAACGTAAAGGAAAGAGACAGGACAGTGAGTATAGTAAGAACCCAAAGTACCATTATCAGGGCCAGCCCTTTTTCTGAAGAGAAAAGCGTCGATGTTATCCTCCCTGTTCCTTGCCATTTCACAGAAATCTCCCCCGCTTATCTATGAAAACCCGCGTACAATCATTCCGACTCTTCTGTCTCATCGTCATCCTCAAGCTCTCCGATCAATCCTCCAACTCTAACAGGCATTATATAGGATAAAGAGTTGGCACCCCATAAAAGGTTGAGTCTTATTCTTGTAGGCATCATTTCCTCATCTTCCCACTGCGTAACCCATTCCCCCTCTTCATCAACAGCATCTTGTCTGTAATAATCAAAGGTGATTTCCTTGAAACCCTCAAGAAGCCTTGTCTCTTTCTGATTCTCCATACCTACTTTATATTCTGATGCAATCAATCTCTTCTTTCCCTGATCGTCTGTCTCTACCTTGTAACTTACAATAACATAGCCTTTCTGGCCACCCCAGATTGAATGATTTGTAGAAAACTTCAGCGAATCTTTTTCTCCAACAAAATAGTATTGTTTAACACCTCCATCTTCCAATGTCAACGGCACACCAGACTGAATTTGGGCATCTATAATGATCAGGGATGCCCTCAGTCTTTCAATCTCGTTCAGCTTTTTTTCTCCTGAGCTGAACGACCTGTAACCCAGGCTTGCTGCTCCAGCTACAATAAGCACAATGATGGCAACCAGAGTAATGGAAATGATGAGCTCCAGCAGGGTAAATCCGCTATTGCGTTCTGTTTTCTCTGCCAGTCCCATTCTATGCCTGTCTGTGCACTGTTTTATATGTTTTTAAGCGGAGCGATCGTTCTTTTGAATTCTTGGTCCATGTGATTGCAACATCAACCTGCAACAATTGCATGGGAAGGCTATCAGTTTTTTGCTGAAGAGTGTCAGTGATGTTCACTACAAATCTATATCCGTCATCTGTTTGTTCCTCCCAAGAATCAACCACGAGTTCTTCTTTACTTAAAACCTCTCTCATTTTGGCCTCCGCCTTCAGAGATGCAGCAACGACATCTTCAGAGACTGCAATATTTCTGAGGCTGGCGGAGAAAAGCTGGAACATGATGGTTACTGCAGTGGCTAAAATTGCCAGGGCAACAAGAATCTCCAAAAGCGTAAATCCATTCCTCGAACTTAACGGGTTATGGTTTCTTGTCACTTTTCTCCCTGGTCCCGTCTTTCTTGTCCTCATTTCTATCTTTTTGCACTTCACTGTTTCACTACTATCGACCCTACTACAGGGTCCGTCTCAATAGAAAGGGTTTTTTTGTTATATGTCAAAAGAATTGTCGCCCCCTCAATACCTCCTGACCCATAAAAGACAAAAGAATACTTGCCCTGAGTGACTGTGCCGGACAGAGGGTCGATCACTCTCGCAGTTATTTCGGGTGGAATGTTTTTTGTCTCTTTACCCTCTATACCGTAGGTTCTGGAATCAAGATCAATGATCATGATTTGCTTTTCCCCTCTATTTTGAGCGACAATTCTTGCCTGTTTGAGCATTGAAGATATCTCTCTGCCTAAACCATTCAGTTTTGCAGAGGGGATTGTACTGGCAAAAAAAAGTGTGGCCATACCCAAGGCAAGGACAATAATTACAATAACAATAATTAATTCAAGAAGAGTAAATCCATGTGAAATATTAAGTCCCAGACCTTGATTCTTGTATGGTGTCTTTCGAGGGATGTACGAACCTCCACTTTTATACTTCAGAAAGGCAAATCAGTCATGCTGAAAATAGCCACCAGCATTGATATTACAATGAAGCCAATTATGAGTCCCATTCCAAGAATAATTGCCGGTTCAAGAATACCCATAAATCTCTTCACAGCCTCCCGAAGGCTTTTCTCATAGGCATTTGCAACCTTAATAAGCATCGAGTCCAATTGCCCTGTCTCTTCCCCGACCTTCATCATAGAAAGAGCAAGCGGCGGTAACACTTTGGCTTCTGATAATGGACCGGCAATGCCTTTCCCTTCTTTTACACCTTTCAAAACAGCATCAATTTGTGAAGCAATTACCTGGTTGCTAATAACGTCTTTTGAGTTATTGAGTGCAGCAAGCACAGAAACACCACTTCTGAGAAGGGTACCGAGAGTCCTACAAAAACGGGCAGTCTCAAGCTTTCGAATCACATCTTCCATCATTTTCAGTTTCAGAACATCCCATTTATACCTTCCAGTTTCAGAACGAACATAGCTCCTTAATACTAAGAACACAACGATCAGAATGGAAAGGCCAATCCACCAGAACGATCTGAAGCCATTGCTTATAGCAAGTAAGATTTGTGTTGTGAGGGGTAAAGAACCCCCTATTTCTGAAAAAATTGCGGTAAATTTAGGCAATACAAAGGTCAACAGGATAATGATTGAAAAGCCACCGGTTATGCCGAGGATAGCTGGATATATCATGGCAGAGACAACATTGTCTTTCAGCTCTTTTGTCGATTCAAGGAACTCATTAAGTTTGTCAAGCACTGTAGCAAGCACACCTCCGGCCTCTCCAGCCCTGATCATATTGACATAGAGAGTTGGAAATACCTTAGGATGTTTTTTGAGCGCTTCCGAAAACGAACTGCCTTCGCGTATTGATTTGAGGATAGATTGTACAATCCCCTTCATCTCCTTGCTGTCAGATGTCTCAGATAAGACATTGAGGCCGCGATCAAGGGGTAGGCCAGCATTGAGAAGAACGCTGAGTTCTGTAGTAAATGTCAGCAGATCAGCCTTTGAAGACCTCCAGCTTAGCCTCTTCCCCAGACTTTGTCTTGGCGCCGCTACTTTAATTGGAATGACACCAGAATTTTTAAGCCTGTCAATAGCAACATCCTGGCTTGGGGCTTCTATTACACCCTCAACCATTATGCCTTCCATTGTGGTTGCCGTATAGGAAAATATGGCCACCTAAGCCTCCTGGGTCACTCTGAAAACTTCACTCAACGTAGTAACTCCGGTTTTTATCTTCTTTACACCGTCCTCCAATAGAGTCCTCATTCCTCGTTGTCTTGCTGCGAGTCTTATCTGGTTTGCATCAGCATTAGTGAGGATCAGCTTGCGTATCTCATCATCGATCACGAGTAATTCAAAGATACCTGTTCGACCATAAAAACCTGTAAATGCACACTTTTCACATCCTTTCCCCTTATACAAAGGAATATCTCCTGTCATACCAAGGGCACTGAATTCCTCTTGGTTAGCCCGGGTTTTATCTACCTCCTTACATCCGGGACAAATATTCCTCAAAAGCCTCTGGGCGAGGATGCCCCTAACAGTCGAAGAAAGGAGGAAGTTCTCAACCCCCATATCGATTAAACGCGTTACAGCGCTCGGGGCATCATTTGTGTGAAGAGTCGAAAAGACCAAATGTCCTGTCAAGGCCGACTGAATAGCGATTTCTGCTGTCTCGAGATCTCGTATCTCCCCGATCATAATAATATCAGGGTCTTGGCGAACAATGTGTCGTAATGTAGTAGCAAAGTTTAGACCAATCTGAGTTTTAACCTGAATCTGATTCACACCCTTCAATTGATATTCGATTGGATCTTCTACAGTAATAATTTTTTTGTCAGGAGAGTTGATCTTGTCGAGGGCTCCGTACAGTGTTGTTGTCTTTCCACTCCCTGTAGGACCGGTAACGAGAAAGATCCCATTCGGCTTTGTAATGATCTTATTGAAGCTTGCAAGGGTATCCGGAAAAAAACCGAGTGTATCAAGATCTATGACTATGCTCTCCTTATCGAGGATCCTCATGACCACGCCTTCGCCATGAAGAATTGGTATTGTTGAGACACGAAGGTCAATCTCCCTTTCCCCAAATTTCAACCGAATCCGCCCGTCCTGTGGCAACCGTCGTTCAGCAATATTCAACTTTGCCATTATTTTGATCCTTGAAACAACTGCAGCCTGAAGTTTTTTTGGTGCAGATTCCACATCATGAAGAACGCCGTCTATTCTGTATCGGACTTTCAATTCATCTTCAAACGGTTCTATGTGTATATCGCTAGCCCTGCTATCGACAGCTCTTGATATGAGGAGATTTACGAGTTTTATAATGGGAGCTTCTGAAGCGAGGTCTTTTAGGTGACCAACATCTTCTTCCTCCTCCTCCCTAACGTATTCAAATCCCTGCTGGTCCATATCCTCAATAATTCTGTTTATATTCTGAGGCCCCTGGCCATAAAACCTTGCAATATATTCATCTATGGTCTGGCTATCACCGGTATAGACAATTACATCAGCAGATAAAGTAGCTCTCAACGCTTCAATAATCTCTCTGTCATCGGGATTTGCAAGAATCACCTTGAGGATATTGTTCTTCAGTTCAATAGGAATGATCTTATTTTCGCGGATAAAACGGGAGGACACTCCATCCAGTACTAAAGGAACTGTTGGAAAATCATCGGGATTTATGTATAGTGTCTCATCACTTTTCATATAATAAGGACTCTCCTTGATGTATCTGAACTTCATTATATCACAGAGAGCTTTTAGCAACCAGAGACAGCCTTGAAAATTTAGTACATGGGTCAATTTATTTTTTGTATACCATCAATTACTCCATTTTATTGTTCACAGCACATCACCTCTTTTTGAAAAAAGAGACTCAAAACAGGATCGCTGTTCATGGACCTGGCTTTTTACCGTAATTTTCTGATCAGAACAATTTTATTTTGCCTTAATTCACCAAATAGACAGGTATTGTAAAATTAGCTCTTCTATAGTAATCTACTTAATCTGACTGATTTTTTCAGTGGATAGACTACCTACCGATTAAACCTTTGGTTAGACCGTTGAAAGAAATCTTCATTGCTGTTGGAACAAAAGAGAACCTTGCCAGCGACATCCATATTCTGGGGAATAAATGGAGTCAAAATCCCCGGGTCCTTGTTGTGTCCGGAAAAGACATTAAGGCGACTATTATAGAGAAAACATCTGCACTTTTTCTTGAAGAAAATCTTGTCCTTACCCTGGTAGATCCAGACAAGGCTATCTTTGATGAACTCAGGCACCAACTCGACATATTGCGGGAACGGATTCACATCGTCATTTATACAACATCTTCACCCCCAGATTATCTTAAAAAAATCTCTCACGAGATGTTAATTATGGATAAAGACAGGGAAACACGCATTAAAAAACGTGTTCTTGCCTTTCTGAAACAGCATGGTAAAAAGATGACTGACAAAGCATTCCGTGCTTTGGTGGAGAAAATCAAAGATGAATCTAACCTCGAATCTGAATTAATGAAAGCCATAAACTATATTGGCGAAAAATCAAGCATAGACTCCAAAGATATACATGCAATTGTTACTGAAATGCAGGAAGATAGCCTGATATCCCTTTTTGATACCTTTGCAAAATTAGATAAAAAAGGAGTGCTCAAGGTTTTTGAGAATCTTATTCAGAATGGAGTGCATATACTCGCGATTCACAGCTATCTTGTGAGACAGACAAGGCTACTGTTGCAGGCTAAAGACATGGAAGAACTTTGTCGAACCAACCAGGACTACGGAACATTTGTAAAAACCCTTAGTAAATGGAAGGACAGCCTAGAAATAAAAACATCGGAAAAAAAACATTATTTTCCCTACCAGAAGCCTTTTTATGCTCACAAACTTTCGAAAACAGGCAGAAAGATACCGAGGCAAACTCTTATATCTTTCTTCAACAACCTCACCATGTCTGATGTGAAGATGAAACGTGGCACGCGGTTTGATCAAATCCATGTGGAGCGTGATTTATTAGGCGTGTAATAATCCACGGAATACTTTTCATACTCACTATTCTTACAACCTCTTTTATAGGTGGGCTGGCCTACAGCGCCTCTGTGATGTCTATCCTTCTTGCTCATGAAATGGGCCACTATTTCATGAGTCGGAAATATGGAGTGCCTGCAACACTTCCTTATTTCATACCTTTGCCCTTTCCTCCGTTTGGCACTCTTGGAGCAATCATCAAGATGAAAGGTATTATCATCAACAAGAAGGCGCTTTTTGATATCGGAATCGCCGGTCCTTTGTCGGGTTTCATAGTTTCTATTCCTTTCATCATCCTCGGAATAAAAATGTCAACCATTCAATTTGTAACTAGTGAAATGGCTTATCTCAGACTTGGCGATCCACTTCTATTTAAAATTCTCCAAAAAATTCTGATTGGAAGTATTCCTGAAGGTTATGATCTATCTCTCCACCCTTTGGCATATGCAGGATGGGTAGGCCTTTTCGTCACCGCCCTCAATCTTCTACCCATTGGCCAGCTCGACGGAGGACACATCGTCTATGCTGTCTTTGGCAACAAGAGTAAATGGATTTTTGCATTCTCCATTTGCCTCCTTGCGATTCTGACCATTTTCTATAATCCTGGCTGGCTACTCCTGGTAATACTCCTTCTCATATTCGGCATGCGTCATCCCGAACCATTTGATATGGAAACTGAGCTTGACAGTAAAAGAAAACTGTTCGCCCTTATTATTCTTCTGGTTTTTCTTCTTTCATTCACGGTGTCTCCATTTCCTGGGCTCACCATTACAAATGAAAACACTGGCATCCCTGTTTAGTAATGACTCACATTTATTTGACTGCTTTATAGAAAGCTGGGATCAAATACATTGATCCACTTAAGGGAATATCTGAGAGATGTATTAGGAACAGACTACTTAAACACAGGTTTAACGTTTGTTGGGTGACGTTTGTCTAAGCTCGTTAGCACCTCTGTATCGAGAAGCATTTCTTGAAAAGTAATCTTTCCATCAAGAAATTCATTTATAAACTGTTTTGGAATGTAAAATTCAACGTACTCAATAAAACCACCGTATGTGTCACATACATCCCGAACAGCCCAATAAACACCAAACGTAATGCCATCTATGGATTGTCTATTAAGGTCTGAATTTTTCAGATACTTCAAATACTTTGGTGCGTAAGTCTGCAGCGCTTCCGAAAACCGTTGATCGGAATTGCTTGTTTTCTCTTTATATGTGATCTCCTGGGGCCTGACCTTAACCATCAGATAATACATTTTTTCATCCTTTTGGTTTGTAAAGTCGGTGAAGCCAAGCCCTTCCTTATAAATATCTATTCTCGACGCCGTGAATCTTGTGTAAAGCTCGCTCAGAAGACCCTGATTCTGATTATAAATCGCCTGAAGTCTACTGTTATGGTAATTTTTCTTAATTGCGTCTGATTCATTTTTTGCTGTATACACAGGCCCATGGGCACAGGCACTTAGGAAAAACACCACCATGAAAAGAATAATATATTTCTTCACCATCACCCTCCTTTTTGCAGAATCTTCACGACTTCCAGCAAATCCTCTTTAATTTGGTCCACAAGATGTTTCTGGCTCGACATATATTTTTTTGCACCATCTATGGTAAAGCGTTTTTCGTAGAGGAGTTTTTTAATGGTAAAAATTGTTTCCAGATCTTTCCGCTTATATAATCTTTGCCCCTTCGAACTTTTTTGAGGTTTTATATCCTTGAACTCCTGCTCCCAGTATCTCAACACATGGGGCTTCAATCCTGTCAGGTTACACACCTCTTTAATCCTGTAAAATACCCTGTCAGGGATATTTGAGGTCATTTTCTGTTTTTATTGTTTATAGCGTCCTTTAAGACCTGGCTTAGCCTAAAGTTGACCACTCTTCTTTGAGAAATCTCTATTTCCTTACCCGTCTGCGGGTTCCTACCACGTCTAGATTTTTTCTCTTTTACAACAAAATTACCAAATCCTGAGAGTTTTACATTCTCTCCTTTTGAAAGTGTGCTTTTTATTACCTCGAAGAATGTATCCACGATATGTGCGCATTCCCTCTTTGAAAATCCAAGCTTTTCATACAACACGTTTACAATCTCTAATTTTGTCATAAATCCTCCTTAAGTTCTAAGCGTAACTCCTGGTATACTTGTAACCTTTTGGATGATGATCTCTTGCAGGGCATTAACCGCGTCATCAGTCAACGTTTCCTCAAAAGATTGAAAAATAACCCTCAGTGCTATACTCTTCGTTTCTTTCTTAAACATGTCAAACACGCCAACCGCTGTTATAAGTGGAGAGACAGTCTTGATCTGCTCAAGCATTGTCGCAACCGGTACCGCCCCTTCCACAAGAAAAGCAAAATCTCGTGTTACCTGAGGATAACGTGGTATAGGCTTGTACTGTACATTTATTTTGCTCTTTTCCATCATTATATCAAATCTCAGTTCTGCGGAATAGACTTTTTGTTCAATATTATAAGTATGTAACACACTGTCTTCGATCTCACCAACCCATCCTATTTTGATACCCTCCAACAGAACATCAGCAGATCTGTTCTTCATGAGAAAGGGCTCACTGCTTCTCACAAAATCAAATTGAACTCTGAATCTGGCCCCAAAACCCTCAAGAACACCTTTAGTGTCAAAAAAATCAAACTCCGCGCACGAATCTCGCCAAAAGTAATCCCTCTCTTTTCCTGTCATTACAAAACATATGGAAGGATATTCCAGTGGCATAGTATCATGACCGGCAACAAAAACCTTTCCCATTTCAAAAAATTGCAGGTTTCTGGCACCCCGGTTTAAATTGTATGCAATGGTTTTCAGAACATTTGGTGCAAGAAATGTCCGCATAATCTCGTAATCTTTCGATATGGGATTCATAATTGGTATACCTGAGAATCTTTCATCGGAGGAATTTATTAAGAAATTTTCAATATCTTTTACACTGAAAAAAGCAAAATTTATCAGCTCATGAAATCCACAAGCAGTAAAATACTCCTTGGCACTGCTAAAATAGGCACTCCGCTTCTCGTTTTTTGGCACCTGAAAAGAACCTACTGGGGTTGTGGCAGGTATACGATCATACCCGTATATGCGTGCCACTTCTTCAATGATATCCATGTATTCATCGAGATCATGGCGAAAGTTCGGCACGGAAACAACAAAACCTGTCTCCTCTTCCTTGACTATATGAAGGTCAATAGATCTTAATGAACTAATGATTGCATTGTGTTCTATAGGGGTTCCGAGGATATCGATAATCTTTCCAAAGTTCACGAATATGCTCTTACTGCTTTTTTTGTCATATACCTCTTGCTTTCCATTTACAATAACCCCACCTGCCGTCAAATTCATAAGGTATATGGCTCTTTCAGCCGCAAAATCAACGTTGTCGAGATCAATGCCCTTTTCAAATCTTAAAGAGGCTTCAGACCGAATACCAATTCTTCTTGCAGTTTGTCGAATGGACAACGGGTTAAAAAATGCACTCTCTAGGGCAATATCCCTTGTTTTTTCCGTGATTTCTGAATTCTCACCGCCCATTATACCGGCTATGGCAACTGGGCCTGATCCATCACATATCAGGATATCCCCTTTAAGGATATTTCTATCTTCACCGTCAAGGGTCTTGAACACTATATTTTCGTTTGCAACTCTGACTTCTATACGTTTTTCTCGCAAAGAATGATAATCGAACGCATGGAGGGGTTGTCCGAGCTCAAGCATTACATAGTTGGTCACATCAACAACTGCGTTAATGGGCCTCATTCCGCATTTCTGAATCCTTTGCCTCATCCAAAAGGGAGCTGGCACCATAGATACACCGGCTATCATGCGCAGAACATAGCGGGGACAGGCTTCTGTGTCTTTGACAGAAAGCGATATCAGGTTGCTTATCTCTTTATTTGATAAGCCGTTTAATTTAAACATGGGCAGTTTGGCCCTCTGATTCAAAATACTGCCTACCTCCCGTGCAATACCATACACTGAAAGGCAATCGCCCCTATTCGGGGGGACATTGATATCAAACACAAAATCCTGAAGACCGGTCAGCTCATCGAGTTTGGTACCAGCTTTCATTTCTCCCGGCAGAATAAAGATACCACTATGGTCATCAGAAAGCCCCAGTTCCTTTTCGGAACAGAGCATGCCCAAGGATTCCACACCTTTAATGTTCTTTTTTTCAATCAATAAACCATTGGCTAAGGTTGACCCAATCATAGCAACAGGGACTTTATCGCCTTCCTTTACGTTCTTTGCCCCACATACAATTGGCAGCACCTCTTTTACAGTTCTAACCTTACAAACTGTTAAGTTTTTTGCATTGGGATGAAGGTCTATTTTGACAACTTCACCAACACACACCCCATCAAGGGAGGGCTTATATTCCTCTATCGCCTCGACCTCAAACCCGCGCATGGTCAGTTTTGATGCAAGTTCATACGGGTTTATATCTAGGACAACAAATTCATTAAGCCATTCGTAAGGAATCCTCACCTAAAATACCACCTCAAAATTGAGAAAGAAACCTGATGTCATTGTAATAAAACTGCCTGATGTCATCAATACCGAATTTTAACATAGCTATCCTTTCAACACCCATTCCAAAAGCAAATCCGGAAACTTCTTCTGGGTCATACCCGACTATTCTCAACACCTGGGGGTGTACCATCCCAGAACCCAATATTTCGAGCCACCCTGTTTCCTTACAGACCCTGCATCCATCGCCCTCACAAATAACACACCCGATGTCCACTTCTGCAGATGGTTCAGTAAAAGGAAAGTAGCTTGGCCTGAATCGAAGTGGGGTGTTCTCTCCAAATATTTCGCGGATAAATATGCTTAAAATGCCTTTCAGATCGGAAAAACGGACTCGTTTATCAACCATTAGACCCTCAACCTGATGGAACATAGGGGTGTGTGAGATATCATTATCACATCGATACACAGAACCAGGGGCTATGATTTTAACTGGTGGAAGTTGGGATTCCATGGTCCTTATTTGAACTGGCGATGTGTGGGTTCTCAACACTATATCTGATTTGATATAAAATGTATCCTGCATATCCCTGGCAGGATGATCTTTGGGAATATTGAGAGCCTCAAAGTTGTAGTATTCTTGTTCAATGTCAGGCCCCTCAGCAACGGAAAATCCCAGAGACGTAAAAATCCTTATGATTTCTTCCAACGTCTGGGTTATAGGATGCTTTTTCCCGAGCAAAGGAATCTTTCCCGGCATGGTAATATCTATTTTGTCAAGGGCCTCCTTCTTTCTTTTTTCTTCTTCAAGATAAAAAGACTCCAGTTCCTTGAGTCGGCTTTCAGCATGCATTTTCAACAAATTAATTTCCTTGCCAAAAATCTTTTTCTCATCCCTGTCAAGAAGCTTCAACCCATCGAGATACTCAGAAAACAAACCTTTTCGGCCAAGAAGGGATGCCTTAACCTTTTTCACGTCTTCAAAGGTTTTTAATGAGGTTATCTCACTCTCAATTCTGTTTCGCAGTTCGTCAATATTCACGCTTCACCCAGGTTGCATTATGGCTTGGATATATGCATGTTACAGCTGTTGATTCGCCCGGGGGTTATATGAACCCCCTGTAACTTCGGTCTCAATTATGCATTTACTGAGGGTCGGGCGGACATTACTTGCTTAACTTTAACAACAATATTTTCGAAGCCTGCAGGATCGTTGATTGCCATATCAGCCAGTGATTTTCTGTTCAAAGTTATGTTGGCTACCGTAAGTCCATTCATAAACCTGCTGTATGATATGCCTTGTGACCTACAGGCCGCATTAATCCTTGTTATCCATAATGAACGGAAGTCTCTTTTTTTCTGCTTTCTTCCGATGAATGAATACTTCATTGCTTTGTATACTGATCGCTTCGCTATGCTATATGCGCTGCGTCTACGATCATACATTCCCCTGGCAAGGCTCAATATCTTTTTTCGTCTTCTCCTTGCTTTAAATCCTCTTTTTGCCCTTGGCATTTCTATTCACTCCTATTCAGTTATAAGTAAGGTATTAATGTTTTTACTCTTTTTGCATCGGACGGATGTACTGTATCAGGCCTGGAAAGCCGTCTCTTCATCTTTGGAGTCTTGCCAGTAAGAAGGTGACTGTGAAAGGCTTTTGCCCTCTTGAGCTTACCCTTACCAGTCACTTTGATCCTCTTAGCAAAACCCCTGTGTGTTTTCAACTTCGGCATATACGCCTCCTTTAAAGTGGAGCAAAAATCATAACAATATTTCTACCATCGAATTTCTGTTCTTGTTCAAGTGTTCCTACATCTTTCACTGACTCAATAATTTTTTGGGCAAGCTTTTTCCCCATATCCACATGGAGCATTTCCCTACCCTTAAACATCACTATCACTTTCACCTTCGCGCCATCATCCAAGAACCCTCGAATGTGCTTGATTTTGAATCCAAGATCATGCTCATCAATCTTAAGCCCAAGCTTCATTTCCTTGATCTGTATCACTGTCTGCTTCTTTTTCGCCTCAGCTGCTTTTTTGGCAAGCTGGTATTTGTATTTGCCATAATCCATAATCTTACAAACAGGCGGTACAGTTTTTGGGGAGACTTCCACAAGATCAAGCTCTTGTTCCCTTGCCATCCTGAGGGCATCTAAAGTTGGTACAATACCCAACTGTCTCCCGCTTTCATCGATCAGTCGAACCTCCCTGACCCTTATTCTTTCATTAATATTTACATCTTTGATGTCTTTTCCTATGAGGCTCACCTCCTGAGAAGATTTTCGTCCTTTACACGTTCAATAAAATCCTTAATAGCTACATCTTTCAGTTCCCCACCATCCCTGACCCTGACGGAAACTGTATCGTTTGCCATCTCCTTCTTGCCAACAATCAAAAGATAGGGAACTTTTTTTACAACTCCTTCCCTTATTTTGAGACTGAGTTTCTCATTTCTTGTGTCAACCTCGGCCCGTATACCCTCATGAATCATATTTGCATGTAACGCCGACACATAAGATGCCTGTTCATCGGTTATACTCATGATAATTACCTGGGTTGGTGCTAACCAGACAGGAAAACGTCCACCATAGTGCTCAATAAGAATTCCAATGAAACGTTCCATGGCACCCAGTATTACCCTATGGAGCATGACAGGCCTTTTTCTTTTACTATCGCTGTCAACATACGTAAGATCAAATCTCTCAGGCAGTGCAAAATCACATTGTATGGTAGCACATTGCCATTTTCTCCCTATGGCATCCTTCAATTTTACGTCTATTTTGGGTCCGTAGAAAGCACCATCCCCTTCATTGATGTCAAACGGAATATCCTGGCTTACGAGAACACTTTTAAGCACCTGCTCTGCTTTATTCCAATCTTCAAGGGTCCCAATATATTTTTCAGGTCTAGTACTTATCTCCATTTCATATTCAAAGTTAAAGATTGCCATGACGTCACGGACAAACTGGATGATATTCAATATCTCTTCGTGTAGTTGGTCCTGTCTCAAAAAGATATGGGCATCATCTTGCGTAAACTCTCTTACCCTCAAAAGACCGTGGAGGACTCCTGATTTTTCATGGCGGCAGACAGTGCCAAGCTCAAAATATCGAAGCGGAAGGTCGCGGTAACTCCTTATTTTAGATCGGTAGACCATAATATGTGAGAGACAGTTCATGGGCTTAATGCCGTAATCAACGTCATCAATCTTCGTAAAATACATATTATCCCTATAATTATCGAAGTGGCCTGACCTCTTCCACATATCCAGCTTGAGGATATGGGGGCCAACCACAAACTGATAGCCCCGTTTTAAATGTTCTTTCCGTTCAAAATCCTCAAGGATATATCTGAGAAGAGCCCCATTTGGATGATAGATAACAAGTCCAGCGCCTACATCATCAGACAAACTGAAGAGGTCCAGCTCCTTCCCAAGCCTTCTATGATCTCGTTTCTTGACTTCTTCGAGAAAGTTGAGGTAATTGTTGAGGGATGCCTCATCCGGAAAGGCTGTACCATAGATTCTTGTAAGCATCTTATTCTTTTCATCGCCTTTCCAGTAAGCGCCTGCAAGGCTCAGAAGTTTAAATGCACCTAACTTTCCGGTAGATGGCAAATGGGGACCCCTGCAAAGATCAGTGAAGTTGCCCTGGGTATATAGGCTGACCTCAGTATCTCCAATGTCCTCAATAAGTTCGACTTTAAAATTTTCACCCATGGAGCGAAAGAGGGCAATAGCCTCTTCCTTTCCCACCATCTTCCTAACTATAGGCAGGTCCATCTTAACCAATTCTTTCATCCGGTTTTCGATCTTGGAAAGATCTTCTTCCGTGAAGCCGGGTTCATAGTCAAAATCATAGTAAAAGCCGTTCTCAATAGACGGCCCAATCGCAACTTTTGCATCAGGAAAAAGATCCCGCACTGCCTGTGCCATTACATGGGACGTGCTGTGGCGAAGCATATCTAAATGTACATTATCGTGCTCTTTTTGCTCTTCAGCCATTAAGACTCCAAAATCATTAAGTAAATTAGGAGATATTCTTAACATTTTTAGCTTTTCCTTGTCAATCATTAACTTGGCAATATCTTGAAGAAATCATCTTTGGGCTCGCTATCTTACAAATGTTCGAAGAAATACTCTACCATGAAAAAGTTAGGTTCAAAATTCTCCTTTTACAATAGATTTTTGAAGTATATAATATCGGAACAAGGCTGATATGTCATTTGCGTATGTAAAAAACATTTTCCTTGTTGTTATTTGTTTATTCATCCTTTTCAGGGAAGGGACATGCGCTTTTGCATGTTCTCTTTTGGCAGCAACCGGGGACAGATTAAAGGATGGTGGGACGCTCGTTGCCATGACATGGGATGTTCCCCGGAATATAAAAGGTGAATTGAGGCTTGTAATCCCTCGGAAAGGGTCGCCTTACCTTGGTCTCTTCCCTTTACAGGCAAAAAATGAAGGCAACATTGTTGCAGGACTTAATGAACCTGGCCTTGTTTTAATCACTGCCAGTGTGGACTCCAAGCCTTCAAAAAAAGGATTCCTTAGAAGGTGTAGTCTTGTCGAGACTATTTTGAGATCCTTCGGTACGGTTGATGCTGTGATAGCTAATACCAATCTTATTTCTAACGCTCCCCCTTTGTTTCTTATCATTGCAGATAAGTCAAAAATAGCGCTTATCCAGATTGGTTCTCACGGAAGGTATGCAGTTGATTGTATTGAAAATGGATTATTATATCAAACAAATCATTACACACATCAAAACCTTCTCAGAGAAAATGAGATCTATGTTGAAAACAGTATTCTGCGCTATAACAGGTTACAGAATCTTCTTGCAAACCAACCAACACATTTTAAAGTAGAAGATTTCCTCAGTCTTGCTGATGACAGGGGTAATGGACCTGATAACAGTATCTGGCGGTGGGGAAGTTCAGAAAAAAAAGACCGTACATTGGCAAGATGGGTGGTGTATCTTTCTAAAAACTCTGTTCCAGAACTATATTTCAGGCTATTGAATCCAGGAAACAATGAATTAAACTATGAGATAAAAACAGACAATGCGTTTTGGACTGAAGGAATAGAATGAGCCACAAGGCTATATTTTCGGCATTACACCATTTGAAGCACTTTATCACAGATCGACATTTATTCATGCTATAATTAAGAAACACATTACCGATTAAGGAGGTTGGTATGGCAGAGGCTAATATAACTATAGAAGGGATGAGTTGCCAGCACTGCGTGATGGCAGTTAAAAAGGCTCTCGGAGGTGTGCCCGGCATTCTGGAAAGCAATGTCCAGATTGGAAGCGCAGTAGTAAAATATGATGAAAGCAAGATCAGGAAAGAGGATATCGAGACAAAAATCGAGGATGCAGGATACAAAGTCACCAACAAGTAATCTATCCTTTTGATGTTAATACGGAAATGGATACCAGCACTAAAATGGATAATATTATTTCAAATATAAATTATATTGAACAATTAGAGGGAAATGTTGATGCTTTTTCTCAACTTTCAAATGATATCAAATTAGAATTACTTGATAAATTAAAATTTGAACGAACAGAAATTGTTGGTCAGTTCTTAAACCGAATCTATACTAAAGAGCATGACAAACAGATTCAGAAAATTATCAAGAAACTTCTATTTCGACTTAAAACAAGTGGCATCAAAGTGGAAGAACTCAGAGTTGAGGGAGAATCCGCCCTTAAAAAATATGAGGAAAAACGTGTGCATCGAGGATTGATGTCTAATTATGATGGCGATGGAACACGTCTGGCAGTGGTTGCTTTTGAGGCAAAAAGAAATACCTATGTTCTGGTCCATAGCCTCCTCCATTTTTCCAGAGGTCTTCTGGAACTGGGCAATATTACCGTAGATAGAGAAGGACTTGGGCAGATTTTCACTGAATATCTGAAGGGCTCATTAAAACCTTTTGTGATCGTTGAGGTTGCTCCTCGATATGCATATTACCTCATTGAAGAGGCATCACGTTTGTCCGGTCAATACGCAGATGAGATTAAGCAGATGAAATCTTTTTCCTATCGACTCGGTGGTCGAGTTCAAAAACCTTCTGATGTTTATGTTCTCCCAATACCAAATGATATAGAGAGTTCTTCTCTGGATCACATCCTTTCAAACAGTCTCTTTGAACCTTTTTTCGTCATATGGGATACATTGGAAGATGATAAAAAACAATTTAATGACATAGGAGCTTCTTCATCAATTGTTTTGCCTCCTTATTTGATGGAAGAAAAAAAACAAGCATTAATTAAAAACCTCATTGAAAATGGAAAACTCAGCCCCAACTTGCCTTTTATGAAAAGACTCATGGAAGATTACGCGTACATTTTTTACACACTAGGTGATTTTAAATCTTTCAAAGGGTTGGTTGATATATTGCAGCTATCGGATGGACCCTACAAAATGCTATCATTTTTTGTGAAAAAGGCACTGAGGGAAGAAGAAAAGGCTCAAGAGCATGGTCTCATCATAAATCCTTATGAGCAAGTTCATCCCCAAAGATAAGTATTTCCATAGAGCTAAACGTAATGGATACAGGGCTCGCAGCGCTTATAAGCTTA
This sequence comes from Syntrophorhabdus sp. PtaB.Bin027, assembly GCA_002067585.1. Classification (GTDB taxonomy): domain Bacteria; phylum Desulfobacterota; class Syntrophorhabdia; order Syntrophorhabdales; family Syntrophorhabdaceae; genus Syntrophorhabdus. The sequence goes on along the minus strand of MVQO01000201.1, from coordinate 16,471 downwards.
AAGAAATCCAAGAAAAACTTAAACTTATTAGAAAAGGTGACAAAATTTTAGACCTAGGCTGCGCGCCAGGGAGTTTTCTCCAGGTTCTTTCAGAAATTGTTGGTGCTGAAGGCGTTGTCATCGGCATTGACATCCTCCCCATTGTCCGGCTACCACAAAAGAATGTTGTCGCCATTCAGGGCGATATCCGAGAGATAGATATTGAGGAATTGCACATCCTTTATGCACCAGGAGGTTTCGATGTAATTACCTGTGACATCTCCCCTAACCTTTCCGGTATCAGGGAGGTGGATAACAGAAATGTAGGCGAACTCTTTGTGGCCGTTGAAAATGTGGTTGAAAAGACTCTCAAGGTTGGGGGTCATCTTATTCTAAAAGCTTTTTTTTCTGATGATTTTAAAATTATAAAATCGAAGCTCGCAAATTTGTTCAGAACAGTCTCGACATTCAAACCTGTTGCTTCGCGAAGCGCCAGCTCCGAAATCTATCTGGTGGCTGTTGAAAAAACTTGAATACTGCTGACCTATTGTGTCTGATCTAAGGACTAACCGGGATAGTTCCCCAAATTTTTTCTGCATACTGATGGATTGCACGGTCGCTAGAAAATTTACCTGACCGGGCCACATTAAGAATCGCCATCCTTATCCAACTATTTTGATCTCTGTATGTCTCATTGACTCTCTCCTGACATTGGATGTATGAACCATAATCCGCTAAAACGAAATATGGGTCATGTCGGAGCAGTGAATCAGTTATGGGATGAAAAAGTTGTGGTGCTGCAGGTGAAAAATATCCTCCGTGGATCTGATCGATTACCTCTTTCAGTTCTTTGTTTTCCTCATAATATTTACGTGGGTTATAGCTTGAACGAGCCTTTACCAATTCTTCAGCGGTTAACCCGAAAAGAAAAAAATTATCCTCCCCTACTTCTTCTCTAATTTCGACATTAGCACCATCCAGTGTCCCGATAGTCAAGGCGCCGTTTAGAGTAAATTTCATGTTTCCAGTCCCTGACGCCTCATATCCAGCAGTAGAAATCTGTTCTGATAATTCTGCCGCCGGCATTATTCGTTGTGCCAGACTCACATCATAATTTGGTACAAAAACTATGTTTAATTTATCACTCGTTAAGGGATCAGCGTCAACAAAACTGCTAACACTATGAATAAGCTTAATTATGAGTTTACAAATAAAATACCCGGGCGCAGCCTTGCCAGCGAAGAGGATTGTTCTCGGAACAAGGTTCTTGTCCGCCCTGCCTCCCCTAATCCTATTATAAAGAGTTATAATGTGAAAAACGTTGAGGAGCTGACGTTTGTACTCGTGGAATCGTTTGGTCTGGCAATCAAGAAAATAGTCCGGTGCCAACGAAAGCCAGTAAGCGTTGTAAAGATAATCGGATAAGGACTTTTTGTTTGCCTCTTTAATCCTTCTAAACTGTCGACAAAATTCATCATCCTCGGCAAAGGGTTCAATTTTTTTTAGTTCATTTAGATCATATGTCCATCTGTCTCCTATGGCATCGGTAATGAGTTCAGCGAGCAACGGGTTGGCCTGTTGAAGCCAACGTCTTGGTGTGATGCCGTTTGTAACGTTTTTGAACTTGTCGGGCATCATTTCATAAAAATCTTTAAAAACCCTTTCTTTCAAAATGTTCGTGTGGAGTTCAGACACACCATTGACAACATGACTTCCTATAAGGGCAAGCCGCGCCATATTCACGTTCCGTTCTTTGTCCCCTGTTATGATCGCCATTCTATCCTTTCGCCCGCCGTCGTTAGGAAATTTTGCAGCAACCTGGACAAGAAACCGCCTGTCAATCTCGTGGATAATCTGGAGATGGCGGGGGAGCAAATACGAGAAAAGTCCTTCGGACCATACTTCAAGAGCCTCAGGCAACACGGTATGATTTGTATATCCGAAGGTTTTCGTGGTAATTTCCCATGCATCATCCCACAAAATCCCTTCCTCATCCACAAGTATTCTCATAAGTTCGGCAATACCTACAGATGGGTGTGTATCATTTAGTTGTATGGCAACCTTATCAGGAAATTCATCATATCGTCTATGGAATTTTTTGTATCTCCGTATGATGTCCTTTAAGGTCGCGCTCACAAAAAAATATTGTTGCTTCAGTCTAAGCTCTTTTCCTGCTATATACTGATCGCTCGGATAGAGTACTTTCGATATATTCTCACTGCTGAAACGTTCCTCAACAGCCTTCATGTAGTCGCCACTATGGAAAAACTCCAGATTAAATTCTCTAATTGACTTCGCAGCCCATAAGCGGAGTGTATTCACAGTTTCATTTTTATACCCGGGGACAGGATAATCATAGGCCATAGCCATGACTTCCTCACCACCAATCCAATCCGTACTACCCTTTATCCTACCGGGGGCATTGTCCACTTTTCCTGCAAACCTTACTGGGTAGAGAAGTTCTGGTCTTGGAAACTCCCAAGGATTACCGTAGCGCAGCCAGTTATCTGGGGCTTCTACCTGATATCCATCTTTTATTCTCTGCTGAAAAATACCATACTCATAACGTATTCCATAACCATAACCAGGATACTGAAGAGTGGCTAAAGAATCAAGGAAACATGCTGCAAGCCTTCCGAGACCACCATTGCCGAGACCAGCGTCCCACTCAAGCTCTGATGCTTCTTCGTAGGATACTCCAAGGGCACTGACTGATTTCGCATACTCATCAGAGAGCCCTATATTGAGGGCATAATTCTGCAATAACCTCCCTAGAAGAAATTCAAGTGACAAATAATAGATTCTTTTTGCATCTACGTCATAATAACGCTGCTGAGTTCTAATCCATCTTTCTACAATATACTCCCGCACTGATAGTGCAATAGCCTGGAACTTATCTCTTGGTGTAGCTGAGTACATATCCTTGGCAAGATTATATGTAAGGTTTTTCATTAATGACTTGCGCAACGTTTCAACATCTTTTTGCATAAAAAAATCCTATGGTTGTTTTCGGTATCCGAATAATATCACTTTAAAAAGAATGTTGCAAAAAAAAGAATGTATATCTCCATCCAGATAAGATACCATCCGATGAAGCGTAATTTCCTTGGCATGAACCCTTTCTTTTACTGTCGTCAGCATTTCATTAATTTCTATTCTTTCCTCGCTGTTAATTATCCATCTTTTTTGTATCTGGGCATTTTTACTCCAAACGCATTGAGATATATCCAAGGACATTCATTTTCATCAGGAGTATACTGGTTCCCTTTTTTGCAGATATTGATCCCTTTTTATGTTTTACGCAATATTATGTTCCACTGTTGGAAAGTCAAGAATCCTTAACAATGATAATTCGATTTTACCAGATTGTTTTGAGATTTGCTCTTTTTTTGACACGTTAAAAGCAACTTCAAACAAGCGCAGGAACAGAAATAAAGCTCATATAATGCTTTCAATACAAACACTTGCGAGATAAAAAATGAGAAACAAGACAGAAGCAAAATATTGACCACAGAAAAAGTGATAGAATTCAGGTCAATGTTGAATTGATGATTACCACAGAATTCTTTTATCTGCTTACTAAAGCATTTTGGAAAAGAAGTATGAAAACAAGTTTATCCGATGATCAATAATCAGTGCAATGATTGGACATCTTTATAATTGTTGGTTTTTTGAGAGAAGAATAATACCTGACCGCTCGGGGTTTTATCTTTAACCTTACCCAGTTTTGTTTCTAACATGCTAATGGTAACATTTACTTTGGCTATAGCTTCGTTGATCCTTTTTCGATATGCACCCCTGAGTTCTTCTGGTGAGAGCTTGGGACCGCCCACAACTACTGGAAGGGAATCCAGCGAAGGGAGAGCATGTTGCCAGTATGACGGAGTATTGCGTCCGAATATATCTGCTATGGTGTTGTTAACCGTATCGCCTAACGCGCGTACTCTTGGATCAAAGCGTTGATCTATGGAGTCTATATCGAAAGTTCTTAGATCATCAATTCTATACCTGAGTTCCCCAATCTGTACCTGCAGATCATCAGCACAAATCATTTTTGCATTCGTTTTTTCCCTTCCCATTCCTGTCATCGCAAAGGGATTACTCCGTTCTTCAGGGGTCTTGATCAATACAGTTTCCTGTGGGGATTCTTTCTGGGGCTCAAGAACAGTGGTTTTTTCCTCTTCTGGTAAAGGAGTGCATTTAGTGGTGATTGGCTGAAAATGTTCCTTATTCACTCCCTTATCTTTAACCTTACCCAGTTTTGTTTCTAACATGCTAATGGTAACATTTACTTTGGCTATAGCTTCGTTGATCCTTTTTCGATATGCACCCCTGAGTTCTTCTGGTGAGAGCTTGGGACCGCCCACAACTACTGGAAGGGAATCCAGCGAAGGGAGAGCATGTTGCCAGTATGACGGAGTATTGCGTCCGAATATATCTGCTATGGTGTTGTTAACCGTATCGCCTAACGCGCGTACTCTTGGATCAAAGCGTTGATCTATGGAGTCTATATCGAAAGTTCTTAGATCATCAATTCTATACCTGAGTTCCCCAATCTGTACCTGCAGATCATCAGCACAAATCATTTTTGCATTCGTTTTTTCCCTTCCCATTCCTGTCATCGCAAAGGGATTACTCCGTTCTTCAGGGGTCTTGATCAATACAGTTTCCTGTGGGGATTCTTTCTGGGGCTCAAGAACAGTGGTTTTTTCCTCTTCTGGTAAAGGAGTGCATTTAGTGGTGATTGGCTGAAAATCAACATGGCTCTGTTCAGATACGTCTGACTCGAGGTCAATCAGCATTTTTTCCAAGGCCTCAAGAAGAATCGTCTCTCTGAGATTTTCATCAACCTTACATTCCACATTTGCTGAAGCGTCTGGACATACAATGCACTCTTCAAAAATGCTGCATGGTAAAGGCTCATTGTCGCTGAGGTCGTGTCTTAAAGGTTCAAAAAGTGCATTATTATGAATCTCTATTGTTGTATCCGGAATAGATGGAACAAAAGCATCATTAATATCAAAAGTGCAATATTCTTCTCTTCCCCTCGGCGAAAAAGGTTCTTCTAATTTAAGGCTTTCTGGTATCTCAATGTCGCTTTTAATCATCAGTGAATCATTCATTAAATCTTTTATGGCTACAGGTAGAGTAATCTGAGATTCTATAATTCTCGATATGTCATCACTCGCAGATTCATCCGTACCAGGCTTAACCAACAACTCTTCATTAACATTCATTAAAATCGAATCTACAATATGGTGCTCAGCTGTTTCTACTGTCAAGTCCACATTCCCTGTAATCGGCGGAAACTCATGATTGTCAATGCCATCAAAAGGATCAAATATAAGTTGAGGCAGTTCTTCGAACGTTTCCTCGTTATGTACGCACAATTTCTCTGCTACCTGGTCAGTCAATTCTTCATCCATGAAAAAAGGAACTGGTTCTTCTTTCATTGCTTCTGGGGCTATAAATTTGAACTCTTGTTGATCCCCATTGTTGGAATCAACCCAATCTTCAACTGGCTGCAACTGGCAAAAGTCAGTTAAATCACCATCAAAATGTTTCTCATCATTATTTTCTTCAAACATGCGCTCGACATCAAAAAATTCAACGGGCGTTGTTATATGCATCTCACTGGTATGATCGGTCAACGATTCGAGATTATTAAATGAGATATAATCTGAACACTCTTCACAAACCTTTTCGATGATAATATTCTGGTCAGGCAGCTTCTTATTTTGTTCAATAAATGCAATATCTTCCACAAGTATATTATCTACTGCCACACAATGTAAAACATCCAAACAAACAGGCAATAGCCTATCCGTGCATTCCATTATGGCATTTTCATCACATCCCACGACATCGGAAAACTCAGGGGCTTCATTAGAAATCGCAATTTCCTTTAAAGGAAAATCTTTATCAAATCCAGCAGAGAAAACATTCTTGACGTCGAATGAATGAAGCAAATCGACGTAGGTTTGTTCAGTTTCAATTGGGCTTCCAGAAGAAGCATGGTCTTCATTTGTTCCCATGTCTGACTGACCTTGCGCTGCAACAGAATTAACCTTTTCTACGTCATAAACCTCTGTCCAATGTAGACTCTCTTCCCCAGGCCCCAAAAGACTAAAATGTGTCAGTCTCTTCTCCAAATCTTCGAGAATGGTTTCCCTTTTTGTGCCATCATCCTCTTTGAGAAAACAAATATTAAGGGAGACCGTGCTGGAACACAGATCAATAATCATTGACCTGTCAAGACTGTACTGCTCAGAAAGGTTTGTTAAATTTTCTCCCACCTCAACGTTTTTCAAAGGTCTTTGCAACTGATCTTCTTTGCAAACTAAGCTGTCTTCTTGTCCAAGTTCATTTAATAACTCCTCAGGAAGCCCCGAGTCACACTCAATTACCAGCATTCCCTCGTCATCATTTTTTTCCTGAGTCAAACTTTCGTGGGCTTCTATCTCATGTGGTTCCTCGTCATCATCCACAGAGAAAGCGTGTTGATCTGGATCAACATCTCCATCGATTATCAGCACCTCTCGATCAGGAGGCTGTATTTCACATACATCAAGAGAACCTGCCTCCTGAACAAGTTCTTTCATCATTTCCTCAGGCAAGCAATCTGCGCCGTCAACGAGAAAGGCTTCTTCATTTTCCTTATTTTCAAAATCATTGAGGGGTTCACTTTGTAGAAACTCTTTCCCTTCAAACTCCCTGAGCTTTTGTTGCAGTTCGTCAAGGGATATCCTCTTTTTCCCATCAGTGATTCTGTCAATGCATTCATCGTTTATGGCTGACTTGGCAATCTCTTGTTCTCTATCTTCATTCTCAAGGGTTTGTATTAAGCTATCTTCTGTGGATAGGATATCATCTCCATCAATAACCAGAACTTCTTCAATTTCTGAAATTTCTGAATCTGTGGCGTAGATTTCAGCCACCCTTTCAAAAGAAGGAGTTGCCGATTCTTCATCAAACCCGATACACATGCCACCTTCTTTTTGCATGAATGACAAATTCTTTTCATTACTACCTGTTACATTGCTTAAACGCGTTTCCGTGTATCCAGGATCACTTGTAACGATTTCGTTCAGTTGCATGACGAGTGTCGATAATGGACTCTCCTCGTGATTTGGCTTTCCAAATAATGGATCATGCTCGGTCTCAACGAACTCATTTTCTTTATCTTTAAAAACAGGTTCACTTTCAAGTGTTTTCAGCTTTTCTTCAAGATTTTCCAACAATACTGGCTTATTATTATCAGGATTTATTTTTTGAATTGATTCTTCATCACCTGTGTGATGCATTGCCACTTCAGTCTCAGTTTGGATAGGTTTACAATGGTTATTCTGAGAAAATCTCTTGATTGCGCGTGCTCGTGTATCAGATTCTTCAGAGTTGGAATGTGATTTTCGATGATCGTTCTCTGTTCCTTCACATTGGCTGAAGAATACTGTTTCCCTACTTCTGATTTTTCCTCTCAGATTTACAAGAGATACCTTCTCTTTTCCTGTAATAACTTGATTAACAGATGGCTCATTAACAACATTGCGTGCTGGTTTTTCTCCAGAAACAATTTCTAATTTACTTTTCTGAATAACAAGGAGGGAGGTAAGTTTTGTGATGGCAGATTGAATCCCTTTGCGATACCCTTCTTGAACTTCGGGCAATGGGTGCCATGAACCACCAATAGTGATGGGTAATGTATCGAGAGAATAAATTACATAGTCATCGTATTCATCAGAATTACGACCAAAAATTTCGGCAAGTATGTCATTGATCTGTCCACAGAGCGCCTTCATCCTTGGATCAGATCGTCGTTGTATTGTTCTCACATCGAAGGAGTTTAACTCCTTGATAATTTGTGCTAATTTATCATTACTACTTTTTATTGCTGCTGCAGGAGAAGGCTTAGCTATTGTATCTTGTTTCAGGGGCTTAGCTCGCTTTTCATCTTTGTACAGTTCTGGAGATCTTTCGGGTGATGTGCTCGCAGGAGTTCTCATAACCAGATCACGGATATTAAAAGAACTATCTTTATGCAAATTGGCTGCTTTTTTGTCCTGCTTTTGTTTTCCTTTTTTGAGCATGACTTTGATAATCACTTTAACAGCGTAAACTCTGCGTTATCAATGATTTATCTCACCTTTTCCCTCCGCGGCAAACCATGTTGAAATATAAAAATAAATGACAAAAAAATAGCGTGCCGGCGACATTCATCCTGTTACGTGAATGTACAAGACAAATGGTCCGGTCCTGTAAACCACTGACATGTGGAAATATCGATATTGTTTGGCTTTTATCGTTTTATTCTGCTAACGAGCTTCCCGTGCACATCTCCAAAAAGAATAGCGTCTCTTATAATTCCTTCTAAAGGACAATTATCCTTTGAGAGCCATCCATCGATAATGCCTGTTTTTGAATCTATGATTTCTGGATCAAGTTTGAGTTGTAGAAGCAAAGCAGCTTCATCTCCAACTTTGTCGGCAACCCGCTGATGATCCTCTTTTTCTTTTGCAGCTATCTTAATTTCGTACTTGCTTGATCTTTTCCGGGGAAATGTAGGAATGATATATGTTCGTCCCCTCTCAAGGGGACCATACACGCCATATCGGAAATTGTAAGAGGCACACAAAAAATCATCATACACCTTGCCTTCCGGAATAGCAGCCTCAACCGTCCGTAATCTCGCGCCTCTCCTGGTTGAACGTTTAGTCCACTTTTTTTTCTCATAATCAAATTCGTGGGAAAATGTTCTTGTTTTCTTCCCAATTCTTACATTCTCATCAAAAGACACGGACCTGAGACGCATCCCACCTTCAGTTTCTTCCATCACTGTACAATAGGTATCCGCCCGATACCTTGACAACCAGCCAACAATACCAACTGTCTCTCCTTCAAGAACAGAAATATATCTACCTTTTTTTTCTGCCCGCTTAAAGGTCATTCTTGCTACAGCAACTTTTTTTAAAAACATGAAGGAAATTTCAAACTGTAGTTCTTCGCCAGCAAAAAACTCACCAATAGACGCAGCAATCTTACCGTTCCCAGACTGAGTCGCCTGTGCTCTTACATCCGATATCTGGAAGGGGAACAAAGAAAGTAGGGGGAGTCCAAAAAACCATTTTAGGATGTATCTTCGTGAAATCATTTTCTTACACTTTTTTTCTTAGGTACACCACATAGTCATCAAGTTGGTACCAAGGTCATACAATATCAAATATTTTGCCATCACCTTTTTTGCCTGTCAACAGGAATGAAAGAATAGGCTACCCATATAAAATGGCACACATCCTATCACACAGATAGAGGTTGTTAACGTAAAGCAGACACGCGCAACTCACTCAAGAACCACTCATGAATGTTAGGTGGTATGATAGAGTTTGTAACAATTACAATCCGGAAGGGCACGAATATCCCTGCTCACTCGATCATGCAATCGCGTTTGCAGTGTAACATTATGGTCATTAGAAAAAAGCCATGGGATAATACAAAGAACAGGTATGTTTACCTTAAAAAGATCAAAGACTGTGCTATCGCATAATAGCCAGACCACTTGCTTACTGCAGAGTTGTTTATCATTAGGGGAAGGTTCATTAAGGGTGTCTGCAGTATCTTAACGGGTAGGTCGCAGTGAAATCCTGTCAAAGGAAATAACCCTCATTTTTCTTGACAAAGCGATCTTCGCACATTAAAGTCATTTGTAAATTTATTGTGTCATTCTCAAGGGGTGCATTATGAAGAAGATTAAGGTACATGAGGGACGTGCATACTATCCTATGCCCTGCGCAGTTGTTGGGGCAAAGATTGGCGAAAAAGCAAATTACCTTACGGTCGCATGGTTTAGTATGGTGAATCCTGACCCTCCATACCTGGCTATTGCGATGAACAAAGCTCATTACACAAATTTGGGCATAAAAACTAACAGAACCTTCAGTCTGAACATCCCTTCTGTGGATATTGCTGAAAAAGTTGACTATTGTGGTTTGGTTTCTGGCAAAAAATTTGATAAGGCTACAATATTTGAAACTTTTTATGGAGAGCTTGAAACTGCACCAATGGTCAAGGAATGCCCATTTAATGTGGAGTGTAGACTGGTACAGACTGTTGAACTACCAGCTGAAGATCTTTTCATCGGAGAAATCATCACTGCTTATTGCGATGAGAACTGTTTAACAGGAGGCACTCCCGACTTGAAAAAGATAAACTCTTTTATTCTCAGCATGCCTGACAAGAGATATCGAGCGCTCGGTCAGGATATCGGCAGCGCATGGGACATGGGAAAAAAGCATATCAAAAAATAAGCCTTGATGATATAAATCATAAATCATCATTGGCGCGCCCAGAAGGGGTCGAACCCTCAACCTTTGGATCCGAAGTCCAACGCTCTGTCCAGTTGAGCTATGGGCGCGCTTTGTCATGGCTTCATAATACCATATCTGTTAAAGAAAGGCACTCGGTCTTTTGACCTAAAGTACTCTTCCCATTTGCTTCAAAAACCGTCTGACGCCCCCATATTTAATTTTTGATGACCAAAGTAGATGCCATGATGTCATGAAGCGCCTGTTTTTTTGTTGTGAAGGCCGCCATTATATAACCAAAGCTTAATATTATACCTGAAATAATCTTTCCAAAGTACCTTCCCGTTGCCCTTCCAAATGATATACGATGGCCGGATAAATCTGTTACAGATATACCAAGTACTATTTTTCCTAGGGTAGCCCGTTTAGGCGAACTTTCCATGAGTGCGTAGTAAAGCCAGCTTATAATAAAAAAGGGCATATCCAGGCTCTTTGTAGAACCACCAGTTTGTCCAACAAAAAAACCAAGAATAATACCAGCAATCGCGAAAATCAAACTATCAATAACGAATGCTAAGAATCTGAGCCAAAAACCAGCGTAGTGAAATGCTTGGGAATGTGTTGCATGAAAACATTGATCGATTTCAGGATCAGAGGACGAAGGTGGTATTTTCCGAGGTGTAATGTGATCTTCTGACCCACGAACATCATTAGTATCTGCAAATTCCCTTTTTGCCTCTATTTCCATTTTTTCCTTTAAAAGCTGCCATTCCAGTTTGGGCTCGTGTTTACTATAGTTGCCTTCCAAAAGTGTATTTCTCCTTATCCTAATTATTGTGCCAAATAATTGGTTCTCATGAATTTGCAGTTTACAAGGAGTTTTTCGTCAATTGAATATAACTATTAAATCTGTTCGGATTAAATGAGTTACTGAGAATAAAGAACCGTACAATGTAAGTGAGTCTGAGGACGTAACCAAATGTATGTATTGAGATCCTATATCAGTGGTTATCGCACAGTCCTTCCGGTATTCTGATAGAATGGGCAAATTTGGGAGACTTTCAAGAAATTAGATGCATCTGTCTCCGTGACAGAGAATCTCAAGACATATATCGGAAAGACCGCGATCGTATATTTTCGGTCCGGAAAAGTAATTCAGGGCTGAACCATATCCATTGGAACCGATCCTCTTCTTATGGAAAAGATAGTGAGGAGATTTCTACAATGGCATATCGATGTAAGATGTAATAAGTGTCTTAAAAACAAAATTTCGAGATAGTAGATAGCATGATAGAGGCGGGACAGAAAGAAAATAGCCTCTGCCCTGTTTAATTTTTATTTGCAAAGAGTTACGTCACGTAGTATTCTGCCTAACAAATATCGAATCAAGGACTTAATAAAGGAGATACCTTTGAATAAGCAAAAACAATCCGGACGCATTCATTATGGATGGTATATCGTAGGTGCAACTTTTATGATTCTGTGTTTTAACGCTGGGGCGCGATATGCTTTTGGTGTTATGTTCAAGCCGATTATCAAAGAGTTTGGTTGGGGTCGCGGAGAAGTATCTCTGGTATTTTTTGTAAACATGGTAATCTTTGCCGTATCTCTGTTGATTGTAGGCAAACTCTATGATCGGTATGGACCCAAATGGGTGGTTATCATATCGACCATTTTTATATCCGCCGGATTTATGCTTACCTCGTTCATTCATTCTATTGGTCAGTTCTTTCTTTCCTATGGTATTCTTGCAGCCTTTGGGATTGCAGGTACGGCCGTGCCTCTTATGGCTACTTTGACAAGTAAATGGTTTGATAAATGGCGAGGTTTTGCAGTCAGCCTTTCTGTGTCAGGGAACTCAATCGGGCAGTTTGCACTCGTCCCCCTCTTTAGTTTCTTTGCTTTGAATTACGGATGGAGAAGCTCATACCTCTACATTGGCATCATTATGCTCATTGTCAATATTTTGCTTGCAGTTTTTGTGATCAAGGGTGACCCTAGACACTTTGGCCTTAAACCATATGGTTTTTTAGAAACGAAAGAAGGGGGAGACGATACGCAACCACCCGCTTCATCCGAAGGACATACCATGGATCTAGGTCTCAGAAAGGCTATGAAAACCTCTGCTTTTTGGTTTTTTAACATCGTGATGTTTATATGTGGTGGTGGAGATTACTTTGCAACTATTCATCTGATACCACTTGCTACAGACTACGGAATTCCAGCAATGACAGCAGGCAACATGCTAGCATGGTATGGACTTATGAGCCTAGTTGGCGTGCTTATCGCTGGGCCTGTGGCTGATTTTATGGGCAGTAAAATTCCAATCATTCTCACTTTTGTGTTGAGAGTATTGCTGTTCATTATGTTGATTCAATATAAGAATGAGGTGTCTTTTTATGTATTTGCTTTTGCCTTTGGATTTACGCATTTAATCACAGCACCTCTTACACCGATACTGATCGGAAAACTATATGGCTTTACATACATTGGTATTCTCACAGGCTTCATCAATACAGTGCATTTTCTTGGTGCAGGTTTTTGGCCTTACATGGCAGGAGTAATCTTCGACAAAACAGGAAGCTATCAACTGGCCTTTATCCTGTCTGCCATCATGGCATTCATAGCAGTTTTAGCTATGTTGCTCGTTAAGGAACGCAGACATCTTACAATGGAGGCTATTTCCTAATAGTACGCCTATAGTTAATACGAAACTGTGCGCTCATATTGGGTTTTTTTGACTGTCTCAGCTCAAAAGGCATATTTCTTTGGTGGAGTTCAAATATATCCAAGACCAAGAAGGTTTGATGAAAAAGAACGGTGGTCACAAATCACCAGCTACTCCCATCAATAATGATCCTTAGGAACAGTGTTGCCGCCCTCCAGGGAGAAAGTGATACATGCGGTAAAGTTAAAAAGTCTTATTTGAAAATGAAGATCTGCATCGGACGATAAATGAAAACATTGCAGATCGTATAGCTATTACTGTCAGTACTGCGAGGGTTTTTGTAAATAAAACCTTTCTTGCAATTCGCAGACTTTAGGGAGTTCCTGAGGTCGTACGACACCCGTTTGATCAGTTCGTCGTTCTACATGACAAGAAAGACAATAAGAGAGGTTTCTGGCAAGGCACCAGGGAGAATTTTTTGCTGATATCTTTGACAGGATCAAAAGAGCTGACGGAGAAATACGGATATTGCGAACTACGGTTGCAACGTACACCAAAGAGAAAGGGCAAACCCGCTACTCTGGCAGCCTTTCATGATATCTCTCCAATAAAAACTGCTGAGCAGGAAATTATTAATCAGAACAAGGAACTGATTCAGAAAATCATCAACCTGAGAAAAGCCAAGAATGAACTGAAGATTTTCAACCCAACAGTTTCCCATGATTGACGTAACCTATATACGCTAAAAAACGTTTTACGAGAGAGGATTATTAGGAGTTACAAGGTTATGCTTTATGATAGGTTCTCACATCAGATGGGGATTGTTTAAGACAGTTCCACAAAATAGAGCAACTCACAGAAGATTTGTTGGCTCACTCAAATTTTAGCATTCGCGCACTAAGGCAGGAACTTATGGCAATAGACAGAAAGTCTCGTGAAATCTGTTGTAGAGGAGCTAGGAACGGTTTATCCTGAATGGGAGGTTATTGTTAGTGGCCTCGCCCCTTGTATGGGTACCGTATGTATGATGTAATAAAAGTTTGTGAATCACCTTTCGAAAGCTTTTAATTTTTGAGCCAAAAAACCGAAAGAACGATTGAAATAAGACGTATTGGACGAACATGCGAGCACTTTATTTCGTGAAAGATAATGGAATCGGATTTGGTATACAGTATAAGCACGGGCCTTTTACGTTCAGTCACAGGATGAGTTAAATGGGACCGGGGATGGGGTTTGCAATAATAAAAAGGATTGGGCCTTCACAGAGGAACAGTAGCAACAAAGAGAAAGCTTGATGTTGGTGCCGCCGTTCCATGTGACGTTACCCAAACGTTCAGGATGGCATCAACCCTTTGAATGGCCATTGCAGCCACAATTATCAATATTTACACGTTAAACCCTGCTACAGCCCGTTCAAGATTCACAGATAATTCTGCAAGTTCAAGAGATGCTTTTGTAATGTCCTCGGAATTTCCAGATGTTTCTTTGGATACGGTAGCAATTGTTTCTATATCCTTGCTTATCTGCTCAGAGGTGGAAGCCATCTCTTCAGAAGCTGACGCAATCTGCTGCACCATTACATGGAGTTGGTCGACGCTCCCTACTATGTTCCTCAAAACATCCCCTGCCTGAGTCGAGAGTTCCACGCCTGCCGTTACCTCACGCGTTATGGTTTCCATAGAAGCCACAACTTCATGAACCTCTTTCTGCATCGATGTTATCATAGAGCTTATCTCAGAAGTGGAATTGCTGGTTCTTACAGCCAGTTTTTTCACTTCGTCCGCAACAACGGCAAATCCTCTCCCTGCTTCTCCTGCTCTTGCTGCTTCTATAGCTGCGTTTAGAGCAAGCAGATTGGTTTGATCAGCAATTTCATTAATTACACTGATTATTTGACCTATTTGGTTGGAACGATCTCCAAGGGATTTGATCAATTTTGCAGATGCCTCAATTGTTTCTGATATCGCCTTGACCTTGTGCACTGAACTATCAACCACTTTTTCTCCATTTCGTGCGAGTTTTGCTGTTTCGGTTGAAGACATTTCAATGCTCGACGTGTTTCTTGCAACATCGAGAATTGTTTGGGACATCTCTTCTGATGCACTTGCCACCTGTAATGCTCTGCTCGCCTGTTCCCCCGCACCTTTTGACATCAGTTCAGAATTTGTGTTTAGCTGCTGGCTTGCAGATGCCATATTTGATGCAGCAGCCTTGACTTCTCCAATTATACGTTGAAGATTTTCCACCATGTTCTGCATTGCCGCGAGAAGTTGGCCCGTCTCGTCTCCCCTCAAGTTCTCTATACGGGCTGTTAAATCGCCGTCTGCAATTCTGTGTGCAATGTACGCACCGTAGCCAAGTGGTTTTGTGATACTCCTGGCAAGACCAATGGCAAGAAAAACCGTAAATGCAAAAACGATTGCTCCAATTATCAAAAGAAGGAATCGAGCTCTTATGTATGTTGCCTGAGCATTTTTTGCACCCAAACTGGTTTGTTCCTGTTGATATCGCACAAGATCATTGCATGCATTAGCCAGGATATTGCTTATTTGTAGGGTCCCGGTAATGGTAGTGATAGCAGTTTGCGTATTACCTGATGCTGCTGTTTCGAGTGCCCGGTCGTTTGCATTCTTAGCGATTTCAGCGTTTTGTTTCAACTCTTGAATAATTTCCTTACCTTTTGCCATGGTTTCCAATTTTTCGAGTGCTGTAATTGATGTTTGGTAGATTGTACGCGCGGCTTCTATCTTTTGCTGTTCTGTTTTCGTCATTGCCTCATCGTTTGACAGCACGATCGTGAGAACACTCTTATCGATAGCACTAATCGAATTTTGAATAGCATATGCCAGTTCAATTTTTGCGTTATTAACCCTGGTAATTTGTTCAATTTTGCTGTTTATACCGCTTAAGCTCCAGATGCCTGTAATGGTAAGAATAATCATTAACGCAAGAATTACACCAAAGCCAAAAGCAAGGCGCTTGCTTATTGTAAGATTCGATGCCTTTCTAATGGATTTTATTGTTCCAATAGGATTTAATCTCATAGTAGCTCCTCATGAGGATTCTGCTTCAAGAATCCAATCTGTATTTACGCTTATTTTTTTTATCGTGAAAAAATCTGTTTTTCTTAAAACAGTTTTCAGCTATTAGACTGAAAGGCAGTTTTAGCTTCATCGCTCAACCGGAGGATTGTGAGATCGCCATCCTCTATATGGATACCTAGCTGACAATTTGATTGGAGACTCTCTCTGATAGTCGTGTTGCCCCATATGAATCCCTGCTGAATTTTGCATAGTCTATGCAGGGGGCCTCATGCTATCCTGCTGTCCACGCAGGGCAACAAGGGTTTGCTTGCATGAATAATCACAATTAACGAAGCACATAACGTACTCGTGTTGATGGTAAGGAGATATTGTCAATAGTTGTGTATGGGATTTTTTTCAACGTATCCTTGTTCTCCATAATTAGGCTACCAGCTCCTGTGTTTTGGCCATCTCTCCGTCAGGAAAGACGACCCCTTGTATTA
>MVQO01000200.1 GCA_002067585.1 Syntrophorhabdus sp. PtaB.Bin027 | reverse complement strand
TTTCGCCCATTGCCCAATATTCCCCACTGCTGCCTCCCGTAGGAGTCTGGGCCGTGTCTCAGTCCCAGTGTGGCTAGTCGTCCTCTCAGACCAGCTACCCGTCATAGCCTTGGTAAGCTCTTACCTCACCAACTAGCTGATAGGCCATGGACTCATCCTCAAGTGATAGCTCATATAAATACAAGCCACCTTCTACCCCGTGACATGTGTCATGTGGTCTTATCCGGTATTAGCCCCACTTTCGCAGGGTTATCCCAGGCTCGAGGGAAGATTATCCATGTATTACTCACCCGTCCGCCGCTTTACTCGCCCCCGAAGGGACTTTCTCGCTCGACTTGCATGTGTTAGGCACGCCGCCAGCGTTCGTTCTGAGCCAGGATCAAACTCTCAGATCAAACTTAAAAATTGTTCATTACTTGAACGAGGACCTGCTATTTTTCTGTTTTCAAAGAACACTAACCCACTTGCGTTAAAGCAGTACTAATTATACCTATTTTTTCGCAATTGTCAAGCGATTACACAAATATTTTTTTCTCCTGTAATATGGGCATGTTGAGTCCCGGCGTTGCCCCTCCAAACCTTTACCCTTCAAGGGATCAGCAGATTTTCAGGAGAAACATTAGTATCCCTTTCTGTGTTTTTTTTATTCAGACATAGGCTCACCAATTGAATATGGAGTCCTTCCAGATTATAATGGAGGGGTGGCAGATATTGATCTTATTGATGTCGGCATAAGTGAGGATACCGGTTACCGAAGTTCAATGGAGGATGAACATGCGGTATACCGCAGACCGAACCTCCAGTTTTTCAGTGCCGAGGTGTATGATGGCCATGGCGGAAGGAGGGCTTCCCAGGTAGCCGCAGAGATGATTACCCCTCACTTTCTCCATACATGGAACCGGGAATCGGAGAAGACTCTCAGCGACCAACTACCGTTAAGCCTGTTTCTAAGAGACGCCTATGTTGCCGTCGACAACCATCTTCTCCGGGAGAGTGTCGAAAGCGGTACGACCGGTGCCGGCCTGTACCTGATAGCGGATCGTTTTTTTGCAGTCAACTGCGGCGACACAAAGATCGTTATTGGCATAGACGAAGCTGTTAACGAGCTGACAGTAGACCACAAGCCCGATGCGCCCGAGGAGCTTGAGCGAATTGAGCGGCTCGGTGGCTACGTCATCTCTTTCGGGGTATCCCGCGTTATGGGAATTTTGGCTGTAAGCAGGGCCTTGGGGGATTCATCGCTCAAACCCTTCGTAACGGCAGAGCCGAGAATAGCTGAGGGCTATTTGGGGCGTGAAAACGATTTCGCCGTCATCGCCTGCGATGGCGTGTGGGATGTTCTCACTCCCGACATAGTCATCGCCATAACAAGAGCTGCCAAAGACGCCCAGGCTGCCGCGGAAAACATTAAGACCACGGCTATCGACTCGGGAAGCACTGACAACGTTACGGTCATCGTGCTCGATTTGCGGGCCTATGTGGCCAAGCTGAAACGGGGGAAAATGGAAATCACGCAGATTATCGATGGGGCAAACCAGGGAAGATAAAAGAAGAGGAAGACAATGCGACCTATGTCATCGCTCACGGGAAAAATTGGGTGTAGTGTAAAAACAATGGAAAACCGTTCGCCTGTTTGTCCTGTCCTGACATTTACGGCCGGGATTATTATTCTATTCCTTGTTTTGTCTTCAGCCCTTCTCTTCGCGCAGGAAATATGGGTTCCTCCTCAGCGAACGAGCTGGCAGTGGCAGCTCAATGGCAGAGTGAATCAGTCCTATGACGTGGATATGTACGACATAGACCTGTTCGAAACCGATCCATCCGTCGTGCTCTCCCTCCACGATCAAGGAAAAAGGGTGATATGTTATTTCAGCGCTGGAAGTTTGGAGCAGTGGAGACCCGATGCTTCCGCATTTCCTCCCTCAGTCATCGGCAAACCTCTTGCAGGCTGGCCTGGCGAGAGGTGGCTCGACATCAGAAAGATTGATATTGTCGGACCCATTATGGCGGCTCGCCTTGACCTGTGCCGAGAAAAGGGTTTTGATGGTGTGGAGACGGACAATATAGAGGGTTACGCAAACGATACCGGGTTTCCATTGACATATGAGGACCAGCTGAAATACAATGCCTTTCTTGCTCATGAGGCTCACGCACGGGGCCTCTCCATAGGACTAAAAAACGATTTGGATCAGATTCCCGACCTTGTTCATCTTTTTGATTGGGCCCTCAATGAACAGTGTTTTCAATTCGACGAGTGTCACAAACTGATGCCCTTCATCGAGGCGGGGAAAGCGGTCTTTCATGTGGAGTACAAGCTCCCTGCGAAGAGGTTTTGCTCCGCGGCAAATGAGCTCAATTTCAATTCTTTGAAGAAACGGAGGAGCCTTAAGGCCTGGCGAAAAGCGTGCCGTTAGGTGATTCACAGGCTCGCGCAGACAGGATTCGCCAGACTTTGTCATTGAAGATGGGCTACCCCATGCCCAACGGCTCTTAATATCTCTTCGCAAATATGGTAATATAAAAGTCATGTCCTCCTTCGTCGTCCACGAACATCATTCGAAGAAACTCCACTATGACTTGAGGTTGGAGATTGGCGGTGCTCTCAAATCATGGACGATCCCAAAGGGACCTTCGATGAACCCCAAGGACAAGAGACTCGCCGTAATGGTGGATGACCATCCCCTCGAATATGGCATATTCGAGGGGATTATACCGGAGGGCCATTACGGTGCCGGCCCGGTCATTATTTGGGACTCCGGGACATACGATTCGGTCAAGCAAGATATTATCAAAGGCAAGATAGAATTTTACCTCCGGGGAAAAAAGTTGAAGGGTCTCTTCGTTTTGACCAGAATGAAGGGGAAGGAAAAGGAGTGGCTCTTCATAAAGAAAAACGATGAATACAGTGATGGGAATTTTGAGATAAGACCGGAACTTACGGAAGAGAGGCGGCGTCTCTTGCAAGAGAAAATCCAGTCATGCCATATGACATGAAAGAATCCGGGTCGCGCCTTCACCGTACTCAACGTTCTGAAGTAATGATTGGATGAAGACTGGCGTATTTTTTCACGAGGAATTCAAGAACAAGGACTGGCCTATCATAGGGGATAAATTCGGTAATTTCCCCCAGGTGATGGAAAAAGCCCTTGCCCTGCCAGATATGCAACTATTTGAGCCACACCCCGTCAATGAAGAACTTCTGTATAAAGTTCATACCCATGGTTACCTTCAGGAGGTAAAACGCGCATGGTATTACAAGGGCGCAACCCTTGCAGTTGGTGGATGTGTGGAAGCCGGAGAAAAAATTGCTCGGTGTGAGCTGAGAAACGCTCTTGTCTTTTCAGTAGGCGCAGGACATCATGCTTCGCCTGACACGGCCTGGGGCGGAACTTACCTCTCATGCATAGGACCAGCCATTGCAAGACTAACGGAAATATTGGGCAAGCAGCGTTATGCCATCCTTGACACAGATAGACATCATGGTGATGGGACTCGGGCTGTTTTTGAGGGTAATTCGAATGTTCTGCATGTCTGCTTCTGTTATTACAACAACATCATTGAACATGGAACAAAGATCGACATCAACATAGATGGCAGGATAGGAGACAAAGGATATTTAGAGAAAGTTCGGTCAGAATTTATTCCCAGGGTTCGTGATTTCAATCCTTACATAATTTTTCACAATCTCGGTCATGACACAGCCCAAGGCGATTATGGCGATATTGGTCTGACGAGAGAATTCTATCTCCGTCTTGTCAAAGAAGTAAAAACTGTTGCCGAAGAGATATGCAAGGGAAGATACATTATCATCACCCACGGTGGCTCCCGCATTGATGTGGCAGAATATATTTTTCCCAGGATAGCCCAGATACTAGCGGACGAGTGTGAAATCCAAGAGGTTGGAAAAGAGAATATCTTAAAATGAATCCTTACTTATCTATTACGTTCTATCTTTCCCTTCTCACCTTTTACTGCTTCACAAAAGGATTATTCAAAATTATTGTGCTTTCACGTTCTGGGCCGGTTGAAATAACATCAATCCTTGCATCAACCAATTCTCCCAATCGCTGGAGATAGTGTTTCGCAGCCAATGGAAGATCGTCATACCTTGTAATTCCTCTGGTTGATGTCTTCCATCCATCCATTTCTTCATATACAGGCTCATACCGGTAATAATCGACAATACTCATGGGGGGCTGGGAAACTGTTTTCTTTCCAGAACGATATCCAGTACAAATCCTTATTCTATTAAAGGTATCGAGCACGTCAAGCTTCATCATGCATAACCCTTTGATACCGTTTGTTTTTACAGCCCTTTTTACGATCACCGCATCAAACCATCCGCAACGCCTAGGCCTACCCGTTGTAGCACCGTATTCGTCTCCAAGTCTCCTCATTGACTCGCCTTCCTCTCCGAACAACTCAGTAGGAAATGGGCCTTCTCCTACCCTTGTAGTATATGCCTTGCAAATCCCTAAAATGTAGTCTACTGATGTTGGCGGAGCACCTGAGCCTGAGAACATATTCCCAGAAACAGTATTTGATGATGTAACGTAAGGATATGTTCCATGATCGATGTCGAGATATGTTCCTTGCGCACCTTCAAAAAGAATGGCTTTTTTTTGTTCGATACACTTATGGAGAAAACTCGTTGTGTCTGTGGTATATCTTTTCAATATCTTTCGGTATTCACCATATTCTTTGATGAGTGTCCTCACCTGAAAACCCTCGTCTTTGTAAAATCTTTTAATAATAAAATTTTTAACCTCGAGGTTCTGCTTCACTTTCTCTGAGAATATCTTCTTATCAAGAAGATCGATAACGCGAACACCCATTCTGCTGATCTTGTCTTCATACGCAGGTCCAATGCCGCGCCCAGTCGTGCCAATTTTCTTTTTTCCTTTCGATTCTTTGAGTGCATCAAGTTTTTTGTGATAAGGCAGAATAACATGGGCCAGGCCACTCACCATGAGTTTTTTATCATCCTTTATGAATCCGAGTCCCTTTAGTTCATTAACCTCTTTTTCAAAAACTTCGGGATCAAGAACAACACCATTTCCTATAATACAGTATTTACCTTCGTGAAGTATCCCTGAAGGAATGAGATGAAGAATAATTTTTTTACCACCTGCAACAATTGTATGACCCGCATTTGCTCCACCCTGAAAACGGACAATGACATCAGCATAGCCACTCAGGATATCAATGATTTTTCCTTTTCCCTCATCACCCCACTGAACCCCTACCACACCTATGTTTGGCATTAAAAAACCTCACTTTGTTTAATTGTGCAAAACACATATTTCTAATACACTGTGTGAATAAAATCAAGAAAACTCGGACTCAATAAGACACCACTGTTGATTCTGGATCACGATTCAAAGCTTCCATACCATGGAAACTTCACAAACATCCTGTCCTCTATGTCTTTTAATACCAGTAAAGCCAGGTCAATTGGTGTTTGTGCTGACTCCCACCCTTCCGGATTATACTCCTGGCCTGGAAGGAGATCAAGAAAGTTCATAATCCTCTGAGGACGCCATGAAGCCATTGCATATATAGTCTCGGACACTGATTTTTCGACCTCTGCATGTCCCTGTTCGAGACTCCAGAATACCAGGTCAAGGAAATATAAACGATGAGGCTCGGGCTTCCGTCCCACAGATTCGAGCATATGGGCAGCCATAAGGTTTATTGTCATGCGGTTTAGACAGTTGATATCAAACATAGGCTCTTTGTGAAATTGCCAAACCTCTGCGCGGAAATGTGTTTTTGTGTACAGGAGCGCAGCCACGCACCCATGGCCGTATGGACATTTTGCAGGAAGCAACGCAATATAAGGATTGGGCTATTTCTAGACAACTCCCGGGAAATCCCGCAACTGTGCCAATGAGAATACTGGCCCGTCCTTGCAGATGTATTGAGAACCGAGGTTACAACGGCCACAGATTCCTATCCCGCACTTCATCCTGGCCTCAAGGGTTGTGATGATATCCTCATCCTTGAAATTCAACTTGGCAAGATTCTGGAGTACAAACTTGATCATTATAGGCGGTCCACAGGTTATGGCTATTGTATCATCAGGGGATGGAGCCACTTCGTTGAGAACTGTGGGCACAAAGCCTGTTCGTTTATCCCACCCCGGGTATTCTGTATCCACTGTAAGGATGAGATTCACATCCGAGCGTGCTTCCCATTCCTTAAGATCTTCTTTATAGCAGAGATCAGGGGGTGTCCTGGCTCCGTAAATGATTGTGATATCCTTGTAGTCACCTCTATTATCCAGCATATAGAGAATTAAGGTCCGAAGAGGCGCGAGCCCTATGCCACCGCCGATGAAAAGGATTTTCTTGCCCTTCATCATGTCATAGGGGAACCAATTTCCCAGAGGTGCCCTGAGACCCATTTGATCCCCCGGAAACAGTTCATGAAGGGCTCCGGTCACTTCCCCAGCCTTCATTACACTGAATTGGAGGTATTCCATCCGTGTCGGGGGTGAATTGATTACGAAAGTAGACTCCCCTACCCCGAACACTGAAAGCTGCCCAACCTGGCCAGGTTCAAACTTGAATGTCTTCATCCTCTCAGGATCGTTGAAAACAACTTGAAAGGACTTTATGTTTGGTGTTTCCTCAATTATGTTCGTAATGGTAACCAGTTCAGGTATATAGGGGTTCTTGTTACTTGCCATTGCTTGCGCTCCCTGTCTGCTTCTGTAATTTTGATACAATTTCACTGATGTCTACCGACATTGGGCAAAACCGGATACACCGTCCGCACCCGCAGCAGGCAATCACACCGTTATATTTTTCAGGATAAAAGAGGAACTTGTGTCCTACCCTGTTTTTAAACCGTTGAAATTTTGTTGGTCTGGGGTTGTGACCGCTTGCCTCAAGGGTAAAGTGGTTATACATACACCCGTCCCAACTTCTGATACGCTCACCTTTTTCGAAAGTCGTCTCATCCGTAATATTAAAACAATAGCATGTGGGGCAGAGATACGTGCAGGCACCGCAGCTCACACATTTGGAAAGCTCCTCTTCCCAGAACTCGTCACTTTCAAATAGATCCTTCGATATTTCAGGTTTTCCATTTGCACAGAATGGGTCCTTGACCCTGGCACGAACTGCCTCCTGTTTTTTCAGGGCTTCAGCTTCATGGCCTGCACCGCTTTCGGCTGCAGCCTGCTGCAAAATCTCTTTACCTTTATCTGTAATGGCTTCGATAAAATACCCGTTATCCAATTCCGTTATCAGTACATCTGATCCTTCCTTGTCCGCCGGCCCCCCTCCAACCGCGGTACAGAAACATCCTGCGTAAGTCGATTGACAGGACATGGTGACGATGGCGGTCTGCTCTCTCCTGCCTTTATAATAAGGATCGGGAGTGTCTGTCTGCATGTAAGGCCGGTCATATATCAAGAAGCCTTTTGCATCGCATGGTCGAGAACCGAAGATAATGGTTTTGGGAAAATCGAGTTTTTCCTCAAGCTCAACCATGACCTTCTGCGGATTCTCAGGGTCTTTGCTAAAGTTGAAGGCAAAAAGTGTATCGCTCTGAGGGAAGATAACACCTTTTGGAGGGCTGTTGGCCGGTCTTTCAAAACATAGCGTCTGATCTTTGCTGTAAGGTTTAAAAATAACGACATCGCCATCAAGGCACGGGACCCAAACCTGGGCTTTTGCCGCCAGCCCCTCAATAAACGCACCCCATTTTTCTTTTGGGATAAATCCTGTGTCTGCCATTAGAGTTTGTGCTCCTCTATATTCTTTTCTTCTACGCTGAACGTAAACATAGGAGGCTTGTCCTCCGGCTTCACTCCTGGCTCATAGCCAAAAAGCACTTTCATGTCGCTGTTGATTTTCCTTTTCAACTTATTTACGGGAATACCCATGGGACATGCCCGCTCACACTCTCCACACTCAACACAGCGTCCTGCAAGGTGGAGGGCATGGATCATATGGAACATCATTTTCTCGGTAAGGTTTGACTTCTGGCTCACCCAGTGAGGTTCACGACTTTCTGCAATGCAGCTATCCTGACACACGCACATGGGGCAAGCATTTCGACAAGCATAGCAGCGGATACACCGGTCAAATTCCTTTTCCCAGTATGCCTTCTTCTCTTCCAGAGATTTCTTGTCGAATTCTTCAATATCCTTGAATACGCTTTGGGGGTCTTTGGTTGATGTAATAGGCTCACCTGCCAGATGATCGTAAAGAACAGGTGTTGGATACTGGCACGTTTCACATTTATCTGGCGCAACCTCTGAAAGGGCCATCTTTGTCTCGCCTGATGGGGTCTTCACAATTACCATACCGTCATCACTGAATTTTACCTCCTCAATGGGTTCATGTTTAACCTTCTCAAGGACCTTTCTCACGCTGACGACTCCGGTACAAGGTATCCCTATAACAACAACCTTGCTCCTGTCAATAAGCCCCTCCTGCATAAACTGAACTATAGTCCTGCTGTCACAGCCCTTTACAATCACACCTACCTTCTTTTTCAGAGACGTAAGGTAGCTGGCAAGATTTTGAACACACAACGGGTTCCAGATAACCTGATCAACCTGTTCGGGTTTCGTAATAAAACACGGGGTGGCATGGAGTGGATCAAAGCCCTGCTTATATCCTATAACCACATCTACTTCTTTCATTACGTCTGTTATAATTTGTTTCAATTTATCAAGACTCACTGCTGTGCCTCCTTGCCGGAATGGAGCGGACCTAGCTTATGTATCTGCTTGGTAAAGTCCGTAACGGTCTGTTGCCACCGCTGTCCTTCGGAGGCTGAAATCCATGTATAATGGAATCGTTTGTCGTCTATACCCAGAAAGGGTAAGAGCCGCTTTAACATCTCGAGTCTTCTCCGTGCGTAAAAATTACCATCCGAGTAATGACAGTCTCGGGGATGACAACCCGACACAAGCACCCCGTCAGCTCCATTAAGAAGGGCCTTGACTACAAAAAGTGGATCGACACGGCCTGAGCAGGGAACCCTGATGATCCTCAGATCAGTGGGCTGCTTAAAACGGCTTACCCCGGCAGTGTCTGCTCCACCATACGAGCACCAGTTGCAGAGAAAACCGACTATTCTAAGCTCTTTGGGGCCTACTTCTGACATATGGCATTGACCTCCGCTAGCAATTGATTATCTGTAAAATGGGATAGCTGAATGGCACCGCATGGACAGGTGGAAGTACAGACGCCGCAACCTGCGCAAACCGTTTCAATCACGCTTGCAACGATCTTACCACCGCGCAGCTCTTTTTCCTGTATGGCGCCAAAAGGACAGGTTAATTTACATTTAAGGCATCCAACGCATGTATTCTCATTCACTTTTGCCACAGCCGGATCAGACTCAAGCATATCTTTTGAGAAAAGGGCTAGAACTTTGGCTGCTGCCGCGCTACCCTGCCCTACCGATGCGGGAATGTCTTTAGGCCCTTGCGCTGCACCTGCTAGAAAAACACCGGAAGTGTTCGTCTCCACAGGTCGTAGCTTCGGATGGCTTTCCACATAGAAACCAAAGGTATCATAAGATATATGGAGCTTCTCAGCAAGCTGTGCCGCACCAGGTGCGGCAGTCACTGCTGTTGCAAGCACCACAAGGTCTGCTTCCACCTCCACCTGGGTACCGAGGAGAGTGTCTGCCCCTACAACTACGAGTTTTTTTCCTTTGGGGTATATACGGGAGACCCTCCCTCTGACATATTTTGCCCCATAATCCTCCTGAGCCCGACGGGTAAATTCATCGTATCCTTTGCCTGGTGACCGTATATCCATATAGAATACGTAGGATTGAGAATCGGGAATATGATCCTTGGTCAGAATTGCCTGTTTTGCAATGTACATACAGCAGAAATTTGAACAATACGGTATACCGAGAGATTTATCCCTCGACCCAGCACACGAGACAAAAACAACAGTTTTCGGCTCAGTGTGGTCTGATGGCCTCACAATGTGCCCCTCTGTGGGACCGGAGGCGTTCAGAAGCCTTTCGTATTGGATGCCAGTAATGACATCAGGGTAACGGCCCCCACCATACTCGGGGAATTTATCCATATCAATAAGCCCATAGCCTGATGCTACCACTATCGCCCCAACTTCTTCCGTTACAATTTCATCCTGCATCTCGTAGTTGATTGCCCCTGTGGGGCATATCTTGGCACAGACACCGCATTTACCTTTTGTAAACTGTCTGCAGAAATCAGGATCAATCTTTGCTTTTTTAGGAATAGCCTGGGGAAAGGGTATATTGATGGCTTTGGTGGGTGCAACACCAAAGTTGAAATAATCATAGGAGTTCTTTGATGGGCACTTCTCCATACATAGTCCACAGCCAGTGCATTTGGTCCAGTCCACGTAGGTTGCCTTCTTTCTGATTTTAACCTCATAGTTACCCACATACCCTTTTATATCCTCAATCTCCGAATAGGCATAAAGCTTGATTTTGTCATGCTGGGCAACATCCACCATCTTTGGACCCAAGATACAAATGGAGCAGTCTATTGTGGGAAACGTCTTATCCAGACGGGCCATCATACCTCCCACACTTGGGCTCTTCTCAACAAGCACTACCTCGAGGCCGCCGTCACCACAATCCAGGGCTGCCTGCATGCCAGCAACTCCTCCCCCAATTACAAGGACTCTCTTGTTGATCTTGAATGACGAGGAGTAGAGTGGTTTGTTTTGCATGACCTTTGCAACGGCCATTTTTATTGTTTCAATCGCCTTGATTGTGTTTGCCTCTTTATCGAGACCTACCCATGAGATATGCTCTCTTATATTGGCCATTTCAAGAAAGTAACGGTTTAGGCCAGCCTTCTCAATGGTCCGTCGGAATGTCAACTCATGCATCCTCGGAGAACATGCGGCCACGACGATCCTGTCAAGATTCTCCCTCTTGATGGCTTGCTTGATCTCGTCCTGACCAGGCTCTGAACATGTATACATATAGTTCGTGGCAAAGGCCACGCCAGGTACCTTTCTCAACTCCGCTGCTGCCCGTGCAACATCTACTGTACCTGCAATATTACTACCGCAATGACAAATAAATACGCCAACCCGCATGGATTACGTCTCCTCCGTCTTTGTGTCTTCTTCTTTGGCTTTAGCCTTCTTGAGCTTTTCTGCTGCTTTCGCTTCAGCCTCGGCTGCTTTGGCGTTAGCCTCTCTCTGTGCCAATTCTTCTATAGTAATCCGTGAGCGGACAATATCGTCGGCGCTCACAACCAGTTTGTCCATGCCAAGTTCTTTTGGTGAAAGGCCATAGGTCAAGCCTACAATCTGAGAAAAATACAGAATGGGAAGGTTGAAGGATGAACCCATAGTACTATTCACTTGGCCCTGGCGCAAGTCAAGGTTTTGCTGGCAGAGGGGACAGGCCACCGCTATACAATTTGCCCCAGCTTCAAGGGCCATAGAGAGCACCCGATAGGTGAGTCGATTGACCATATCCCTCTTGGGCACGCCAAATGCTGCACCGCAACATTCCAACTTAAACGCATAGTCAGCAACTTTAACACCAACTGCCTCAAGAATCTTATCCATAGACACGGGATTTTCCGGATCGTCAAACTGGGCGATCTCGGGGGGTCTCGTCAGAATGCATCCATAGTATGGAGCCACTACGAGACCAGGCAAGGCATGAGTTACTTTGGAGGCGATAGCATCGAGCCCAACATCTTCAAGCATGACTTGTAATGTTGATTTTGGTACCACACCGCCTTCATAGGGCTCATCCAGAAGTTCGTTGACCTCGTTTCTAAAAGACTCATCCTGAGTCATGCCCAGATGGGCTCTCTTAAGAACAGAAAGGCAGGACGGACATGGTACAGTCACTATACCGGTTCCCATCTTCTCTATTATGGTCAGGTTTCGAGCTGCCAAGGCAGCTGCAAAAACACGATCCACTGTGTGAGCCGGCGTCGACCCACAACAACTCCAGTCTTCTGGCTCTATGATACCCACTCCGAGAGCCTTGAAAACCTGTCGCATAGACATATCGTATTCAACTGCCGTCCCTTCTAATGAACAACCAGTGTAATATGCGTACTCTTTTTCAGCCATGTTTTTTTGCCTTCTCCTGGAATCTTGTAAAGATTTTTGCTACTTTATCCCTTCCTTTGATCTTCCTTGGCAAGAAATGGATTTTCCCCTTTTCCAGGACCTTAGGGCCCAGATCCGCATCTGCAAAAAAATTCCCTGACCTGAGATTATATGAGAGGAGCGTTCCCACCTCAAAAAGCCTCCCGTGTTCCTTCATAGAATTGAGGAACGAGTCATAAAAAAGCTTAACATCTTTTTCCGACACCTTGTTTTCACGACGTGCAATTATTCTTAACGTATCCATGATCATAGCCACATCAATCTCGCAAGGACAACGGGTGGTACAGGTTTCACACGTTGCACACAGCCAGATTGCCTTGGAGGAAAGTATTGTGTCGCGCTGTCCAGTCTGAAGGAGTCTCATAATCTGGCTCACAGGATAATCGAAGAAATGGGTGTATGGGCAACCAGCCGTACAGTTGCCACACTGATAACAAAGGGAGGGATTCTGCCCACTTTCTTTACTGACCTGTTCGATAAAACTCAAATTCAGGCTTTTCGTGAGGTTCAAAGTATCCATATATTCACCTTAAAAGTTAACTTCCTTATCAATGCAAATGAATTTTATCACAAGTGAATTTCCTTGGCAATAATTATTTGTATACGTCACCATTATATATCTGCCATAGCCACATTCGGTGAATCTTATCGTAATTAACTGTTTTTGTTGATAAAATCTATACATTGGTCCTTACGAGTGATAACGACAGCACTATATATTCTGTAAAAATTAACGAGTGTCAGTGCAAAAACCATTTCAACCAGACAAATTTATGAAAAGTGCATTCCAGAATTACTGTATTTTCCATAGAGATATGGAAACTAAATATACATATTTCATTTTTTCCTTATTCATTCTTCATTGATGAATGGTCAGCAAATACCATGGCAGAATAACTCTGAGATGGTCACCATATTTCAAACAAACAGGCCCACAAACTTTCTTTAATGATCGGTTTTTTCTCTTATGATGCAGGAAAAGTTCTAATACCGGCTCGGTAATGATGAAGAACCTCTTGCTCGTTTACAAAATGTTTTCGAATAGTTACTGATTTTTCTGTCCATTTGTTCCACTCGTCAAAAGAGCAAATTAGGTAATAGGCAGCAGGTCATAAGAAATTCTTATATATCATAAGATTAAATTAGTTGACAAGAAAACTTATTACGCTAGAATGCAATAATAGCTTGTGAAATTTGCGATTTCAAATAAAATACTTCCAAACGAACTTAGAAGATCATCATTTTCCATGATGATTATAAATAATAGATTATGTTAAGATTATAACTAAACCAAATCAAAGGAGGTCTTTCATGCCTATTCTCTTTACCATGAATTGGGACATCATACCGGGAAATGAACAGGAGTACTCTGAGTTCATTGCAAAAACTTTCATACCTGAGGCCACTGCAATGGGTATCCTCCCTGTGGGCGGATATTATGTGGAAGTCGGATTTGGTCCCAGAGTTATTGGAGTTAACACCTGCGAGAACCAACAGGCGCTTGCAAATGTTGTCACAACCCAAAGATACAGAGACCTTATCCTCAAACTTAAAACAATGGTTTACAATTTCCGGACAGCGGTGCTGGAGCCAA
Organism: Syntrophorhabdus sp. PtaB.Bin027; assembly: GCA_002067585.1. Classification (GTDB taxonomy): domain Bacteria; phylum Desulfobacterota; class Syntrophorhabdia; order Syntrophorhabdales; family Syntrophorhabdaceae; genus Syntrophorhabdus. The sequence goes on along the minus strand of MVQO01000200.1, from coordinate 14,796 downwards.
CAGGGCATTTCAAAACTGAGCAGTATTTTATTCAAAAAGGAGTATGGAAATTTAACCAGTACTATGATCTTCGCCCTGGCAAAAAAGACGGGTACAGGGATTATGTCCTGAACGTTCACCTGCCGACAATGGACAAAATAGATTATGTTGAAGTGACAGGTGGCTGGAACGTAACATTCGGCGGAGTAAGTGAAATCATCGCCGAATTCACAGTAAAGGATCCCGTAGATATCGGTCGCCTCCTGAATAATGACGATTTTAGGAGGATTACTCTGGGGTTAAGGACAGACTATGTCTGGAATTATCAAAGCCGCATACTCCGTTGCACGGAGAGGTTTGATGAACCAAAGTGGTTCAAGCTCTAAAAATATAATAAAAGGGGAGGCTGTTTATGGCTATCAAGTTTATGGATCCACACGATGTTCCTCAGATTCCTGGCACAGAAGGCTGGGAAAGGATGTACCCGTATCAATACCATTTCACCAAAGATGACCCTGAGAGAGCAGCATACGAAAGTAATCAGATATGGTACTACGATGGATTGCACTACCCTGAACCCCATTATCCTTTCGATCTCATCTGGGATGAGGCATGGTATCTTGCACTTTCACAGTTTAATACACGCCATTGGCTGGTTCCTCCTGCCAATGGCATTGACCACCGGATCGTAAACGGTTACGTGTACATCAGCCCTGTTGGGGTGGAAAACCCTGAAGATATCCCCAAAAGAGTGCCTCACTTTCAGGAACGTGCAGGGTTTTATTTCCAGAACTGGAATGATCTTTATGAAAAAAACTGGAAAAAGAAGGTGGGTAATGTCATTGAACAGCTCGAGGCCATAAACTTTACCGATCTTCCTGAGATGGAAGATATTAGTGTTATAAAAGAAGGCATTGGTAAAGGATCAGGCTACGAATTCCTCAAAAAATATGACAAACTGATCGACCTTGGACTTGAATCATGGCAGTACCACTTTGAGTTCCTGAATTTATCCTACGCTGTCCAGGTGAACTTCTTCCAGACTATGAATCAACTCTTTCCCGGCATACCAATGGCAACCCTGACCAAGATGTCTGCCGGTTTTGATCCCATTCTCTTCAGGCCTGACGCGGAGCTTATCAGGCTTGCCAAGCTCGCCCTTGAGATAGGCTGCGAAGAGCTCATTCTGAAACCTTTGAAGGCTGATGAGCTGATGAAGGCTTTAGCTGAGGACTCCATAGGTAAAATATGGCTCCAGGAGCTCGAGAGAATCAGATACCCCTGGTTCCATATCTCTGTTGGTACCGGGTGGTATCACACCCACATCAGTTGGAATGACAACCTGGAGATTCCCTTCGACAACATCAGGACCAACATAAGGGCTATCAAGGCAGGGAAAACACTCGGGAGACCAACTGATCAGATTCTGAAAGAACGAGACAGAATTGCAACAGAATATAGAGCCCTCCTTAAAACTGATGCGGATAGAGAAGCCTTTGACCAGGGTCTTAACCTTGCACGACTTGTTCTTCCTTATGCAGAAGACCACAATTTCTATATTGAGCACTGGTTTCACACTCTCTTCTGGGGTAAGGTCCGCCAGATAGGACAGGTCCTCACCAATGCAGGTTTCTTTGGAGACGCAGATGACATCTGGTACCTGAGACGAGATGAGATCAAACAGGCGTTGTGGGATCTTTGTACAGCCTGGGCAACGGGTGTAAAACCAAGAGGCCCCTCTTATTGGCCCAAAGAGATTGATTGGAGAAAGGGAGTATATGAGAAATTCAAAGAGTGGACACCACCAGCAGCGCTTGGCACACCTCCAGAGGTCGTGACCGAACCATTTACAATCGTACTCTGGGGCGTAACAAGTGACGTGCTGAAAACATGGCTCAAAGGCGGCGAAGAAGACGGAGGGGATCCAAATGAACTTCAAGGTTCCCCTGGTTCGTCCGGCATCGCTGAAGGTAAGGCGCGGGTACTCAAGAGTGTCGACCAACTTGTAGATTTAAAGGAAGGCGAAATTCTGGTGGCAACCACCACATCACCCAGCTGGGCACCTGCCTTTGTGAAGATTGCAGGGGCAATCACAGACGTTGGCGGGCCTATGTGCCACGCAGCTATTGTTTGCCGGGAGTATGGGTTGCCCACCGTTGTGGGAACTGGAAAAGGCACTCAGTTCATAAAAACTGGGGACCTAATCAGGATGGATGGGGACACAGGAAAGGTCACCATTCTCCAAAGAGCATAAAATTACCATTCTTGACGTCAAGGGAATGGGGCTTCTTGACAAACCCCATTCCCAAGAGACGGTACTTTGGAGGAGAACATGGGAGATAAAGACAAAAGATATATCTTATGGTATGACGAAATGGAGGGAGCGGACTTTCCCATTGTGGGCAAAAAGAACTCCAATCTTGGCGAAATGATAAAGGCTGGAATTCCCGTCTCCCATGGTTTTGCTATTACCATCTACGCGAATGATCAGTTCCTCGTTCTGACTGGTATTAAAGAAGAAATTGAGAAACAGATAACATCGCTGGGAAAGGTAACCTATGAGACTGCAAAACAGGCGAGCGCCATTGCAATGAATTTGATAGAAAAAGCTAAGATGCCGGAAATCATTGAACGTGAGATACTCGACAACTATAAGAAACTCTGTGATCAAACCTGCATGAGTGCTTGTCCTGTGGCTGTAAGGAGTAGCGGCGCTGTATCAATGCCTGGGCAGATGGAAACATACCTGAATATTTGCGGTGAGAATGACCTTATTGACTACGTAAAAAAATGCTGGGCAAGCGCATACAATACTGAGGCGATTATGTACCGGATGAACAAAGGTATGCCCTTCCTCTTTAACATCGGCGTAGGCATACCAAAGATGGTCAATTCTCGTGTTTCCGGAATTATTTTCACCATCAACCCTATTAACGGAGATCCTTCAAAGATATCGATTGATGCAAGTTATGGACTTGGCGAAGCCGTCGTCAGCGGGCTTGTAACTCCGGACACTTATTTAATAGACAAAGTCACTTTTGATATAATCAAAACAACCGTGGGTAGTAAGGAAACCATGTGTGTCTACAAAGATGAAGGAAGTGATATTGTTCAAAAAGACGTCCCGGAGGAAAAGAGAGGGGTCTCGTCGCTTTCTCAACAGGAAATAAAAGAACTGGCCAGAATAGGCAAACTGATCGAGCAGTACTATGGAAAAGCGTATGATATTGAGTTTGGTATTGATGCAGACTATCCATTCCCTGAGAACATTATTATATTGCAGGTCAGGCCTGAATCAGTTTGGAGCAAGAAAGAGGTGGAGGCGAAAGTGGAGGCCAAAAAAGATCCTATGGATCGTCTCCTTAGCACTCTTCTTGCCGGGGTAAAGATAAAATGAGCACAGACTGTGTTCTCATTTATTCAAAAAAACTGTAAGGAGGTGATGCTTTAGATAAGCAAAACAGAAATACAATTATTTTGTAAACTTTACTTGTTATCCACAAACAAATGAGCTTTGAACAGGAAGGAGATATCCTGCAGTTAGTAGGCTTTCAGCAGAAATCTTACTAAAAACCCGAATAGGGGATGGTTACTATGGAGCAGCAAGGAGGGTTGAAGCAGCCTGCATTAGGAATTGTCGGGCTTTTTGTGGTAGTGTTCATTGCCTTCGGAATCACCACCTGGTTTAAACCGGAAACGTTTATCCCATGGGCAGGAGAGCTGGCTATGTGCCTTATACCAACTGCCATCATAATGGGCATGGTCTGGCAGGGCAATTATCCGCCACCAGCGGTCAGCCTGGCTCAGCCCTTAAAAAGTACCTATCTTCTCTTCTTAAACATGCTTGTGGGTGCCCTTGTCGCAGGATACTCGATCAAGACCGTGGGAGTCTTTGTGACGCCCCCAACTCCCCCACTTATATTCTTCACAATAATGACTGTAATCATGACGTTCTGGTGTGTTGTTTTGTGGAGATGCTGGCCGGGGGCAGGTATTAAGGACAACCACCCAGTCTTTGTCGGTTTTGGAATACTTATCGTCTCATATGCGGTAACCTACATCCTCTGGAAAACATTTTTTAATTTTGATTTCATGAGGGGTGATCCTTTTTATGATGCTGTGGCACTGCCAAGCGGAGCTTTCTTTGCCTTTTGGAGTCTGGGTTTCTTTCTCACGTGCCTTGCCGTCATCCTGGCATGGGTCGAGCTTGACTTCTGGCCGCTGAGTTCAATTCCGGCAAAAGTGCCTGCATTCGGTACACAACCCCTGTGGGGTACTGTGGTTAGTATCATTGTTTAAATAAGAAAACAGTCATTTTCATATGACTCGATAAACAATTTAATAAAACAAGAATGTGAGGGAATTATGAAGAAACAACTCCTCATTATTGCAACACTCGACACAAAGGGCCGTGAAACAGAATTTGTCCGTAATTGTGCTCAAACCCTTGGCGTTAATCCTATAATCATGGATATAGGTGTTCTTGGAGACCCGCCCATAGCCCCGGACATATCAAAAATGGATCTTGCCGCAGCAACAGGGGTAAACCTCCCGGATCTGATACAAAAAAAAGATAGGGCAAAATCTGTTCAGGCTATGGAGGATGGTGGTGCAATTTTGGCACAACGTCTCCGCAACGAAGGTAAGCTTGATGGTATTATAGGACTTGGGGGCGGAACAGGAACAGCAATCGTGTCATCTATCATGCGTACCCTGCCCTTTGGTCTTCCAAAGGTAATTGTCTCCACCGTAGCATCCAGGGATATTCGCCAATTTATAGGCACGAAAGATATCGTCATGTTTCATTCCGTTGCTGACCTGCTCGGTTTTAATGAATTTATTCGCCTGATTCTGAAGCAGGCCACTCACGCGGTATGCGGCATGATTGAAGGTACCAGCGCCCTCGGAAAAGATAAACCTATGATTGGCGTAACAGCCTATGGTATCAACTCCGGTGTTGCATTAAATGCCGAGCCTTTTCTCGTATCAAAAGGATATGAGATGCTCGGATTCCATGCCAACGGTTGCGGTGGTATGGCTATGGAGGAACTTGTTGCTGAAGGCAGAATAGCAGGAGTCCTTGATTTTAACCCCCACGAAATTGCCGATGAGATGTTTGGCGGGTACTGTAAAGGTATAGGTCCTTCAAGATTAGAAACAGCGGGCCGCATGGGTATTCCCCTTGTTTTTGCACCCGGTGGCCTCGATAACGCTGTCTTCAGCCCTGTTTATCCCATGCCAGAATCACTCAAAGGCAGGAGAATTCATGGCCATGACACCAGATTCTGTGTTCGTATGGAGCAAGAGGAAATGAAAGCCTTTGCCCGCATTATTGCAGATAAACTGAATAAATCAAAAGGATTTACCCATGTCCTTATTCCATTGAAAGGATGGTCTGACGCTGACAAGGAAGGTGCCGCACTGTATGATCCCTCTGTAGATGAGGTTTTTACAAAAACACTGAAAGAGCTCCTTCTGCCTCTCGTCCCTATAGAAGAAATTGATTTGCATATAAGCGATCCCAACTTTGCATTGCGGGCAGTAGACATACTTCATGCCATGATTCAACAAAAGATTACACAAGGAGAATAAAGATGACAACCGCCCACGAAGAAATACCGCCCCCTGTAGTTCGATTCTTTGATGTATCAGAAAGTGAAGGGAGATTCAAAGTGTTGGCAAGGGTCTTCGAAATTGGGCCTGATTGTCTGGTAATTCTTTGGGGAGGCACACGACCCCATATCGGAGCAGTAGGGCTGGCACAAGTTCGGCCAAGTTTACGCGATTCAAATAAACGCGCTGCGTCGAGCTCTGTGTTTACTTTTGTTGGACATAAAGAGGACATGGTAGCAAAGATGATGTCAGAAGAGATTGCAAAAAGACTTGGAAGGAATACCGTTGTTTCGGCCGGCATACACTGGGACAATCTGACAGATGTTGAGATTGAAACAATAACGAAGCTGTCCCGATCAGTTTTAGAAGATATTGTAAATAAGTTTGATACTGTTTTCTGTTAAACTCATCAGCCGCCAGCCTTGAAGGGAGGCTTCTGGCTGAGCTCTGTTACGTGATCAGAGAATCCCTGTATTACTCGATCATTTTTTCTTGATTTTAAAAAACATACTGATATTTCCATAGACAGTCTTTCTTTCAGTGAAACGATTTTCAATGAATCCAATTCATCATCTGCCACTGCCCTCTTGACAAGAATTGATACCCCCTTTCCGTGAGACACCCATTCTTTAATAAAATCTGTGCTTTTAACCTCGATGAAACTTGAAGGTTTAATGTTCATGGATTGGAAAGCACCAAGAATAGTATTCCTTGTCCCTGAACCTTCTTCCCGCAAGATAAACGGATAGGGTTCAACCTCTTTCAGATGCACAGAATCTTTCTGAGCGAGAGGATGCTTTTTAGCAGTGATGAGAACCAATTCCTCTTTAATGAATGGTAAAACATAAAGTTTTTTTGATGCCCTCGTATTCGCAACTATTACGATGTCATTGTGCATTGACAAGACTGATTTCAACATTTCTTCGGACGCACCTGTGTCCAGTCTTATCATGGTATCCGGATAGGTTTTTTGAAAGCTGCTTAATATATAGGGCATTACTATTCGGGAGTATACAGGAGGTGAGCCAATCCTCAGAAGAGGCTTAACATCTTTCCGTAAATTTCGTATGGCATGTTCCAAATCTGTGGCCAGTGCTTCAATTTTTTCAGCATACTTGAAGACTACCTTCCCTTCCTTAGTCAGTTCAAACTTCCCTTTTTCCCGTTTTAATAATCTATGACCAGCCTGGGCTTCAAGTTGGGAAACATGATTTGAAACACCTGGCTGAGTCATGAAAAGTACATCGGCAGCTTTTGAAAAACTCCGTGCCTTGATCACTTCATAGAAAACAAGAAGGGAATTCATCGAATACGTATACATAATTTTTTCTTATAAAGTATAAGAAGAAATAAATTGACAAGTCAAGAATTTAACGTAGAATTGAATAAATATCACAAGAAAGGGGGCAACTCATGGATTTAAGAGATTTTGTAGCAAAGTGTGAAATGGTAGGACAATTAAAACGAGTCAAAGCTGAGGTTGACTGGGACCTTGAAATATCACATGTGGCAAAGGTTGTAGAAGAAAAATCAGGCCCTGCTTTATTATTTGAGAAGATAAAGGGGTATACAAGCCCTGTTTTGACAGGTGCATTCGGCACTACTCAAAGGCTTGCCATCATTCTCGGGAAGGATCCGAATTTGTCAATGGTCCAGCTCACCAGAGAGTGGGTAGATACTGCTGTTAAAGCCCTTACCCCGGCGAAAGAAGTAAAAGACGGACCTATCTTCGAGAATATCCTTGAGGGCGATAAAATAGACACTTTTGCCTTTCCTTCACCAAAATTTTATGAACTTGATGGAGGACGGTACTTCGGTACAGCCGTTTTCATGGTCATTCAGGACCCGGAGACAGGAGATATAAACCTTGGAACCTACCGTATGGGAATCCTGGACGAAAAATCTGTGGGTGTGCAAATCCTAAAGGGCAAAAAGGCAGACCGCATCATGAAAAAATACGCAAAGCAGGGTAAGAAGATGCCTGCATGCGCAATCATCGGCGGCGACCCCCTGCATATTTTTGCCGGTGCAGCAACCATTAAAGCAAAAAGTGGATATGATGTAGTCAGTTCTCTCCGCGGTGAACCAGTTGAGATCGTGAAAGGTCAGGTTACTGGACTCCCCATTCCAGCAGCAGCAGAGATTGTTCTGGAAGGTGAGATTGACCCCACCCAGTTGAGAAATGAGGGGCCTTTTGGTGAATATACAGGCTATTATACTGAAGAACTGATCAAACCTATCCCAAAACCAGCACTCGATGTAAAACGAATATACTACCGGAACAACCCAATACTCTGGGAAACAAGCGTTGGCAGGCCGGTTGGGGATCAGCATATACTCTATGCCTTTACCCGGAATGCAAGTCTTTGGACCGATCTCACCAAAATGGAAATCCCGGGGATTAAGTCAGTCTATACATTGCCAGAAGGATCCGGGCGCTTTATCGTTGTGGTCTCGGTACAGCAGATGTACCCTGGCCATGCAGACCAGATAGGTGCAGCAGTCATTGCAAGTAATACCGGAACGTATGGAATCAAAATGGTCATCATTGTTGATGATGATATCGATGCCGATGACCTTCCAAGAGTATGGTGGGCGCTCGGTACCCGTTACAACCCTTTAAGGGGCACTCAGTTGATCAACAGAGGCAGATCAACACCTCTCGACCCGGCTATCGGTGCTGATGAGAACAAATTCATAACCTCTCGCGTCATCTTAGATGCAACCATACCTTTCGACTGGAAAATTAAGCCAACAGAAATCGCTCTGAACCAGGATATGTTCAACAAGGTCAAGGCTAGATGGAAAGAATACGGTATAGATTAAAAGGAGGAGGTTCGGAATGGCATTTGAAAAGGATATAAACAACGCCCAGGAACGGGCACGAAAGGTCAAGCTTTTCGGCCACGATATTCACGGAACTCTCACAACGAACAGTGTTATCGTCGATATCGAAGGAAACAGGCGATATGGCTTCTGGCATATGGATGGGTTTGCGGATCTTTCACTCACTGCAAACGATATCAAGGTAGCTTTTCTTGATACCACTTCCATCGATGGCGAAGGACTCTTCAGAGCAAAGGAACTCAAACTTGACAAATTCTATTACAGCATCAAAGACAAATCCGCAAAAATTGAAGAACTGACAAAAGAGATGGGTATATCACTTGACGAAGTCGGGTTCCTTGGCTGTGAGGTTTCCGATATTCCTGTCATGCGGAAGGTCGGTTTTGGTGTAGCCACAGCAGACGCTAGAGATGAAGTGAAGGCTCTCGCAGCATATATTACCACGAATCCAGGTGGCAGAGGGGCCATGAGAGAAGTGTGCGAGTTCATCCTCCGAGCCATGGGCAAATGGGATGAATGGGTAGGAAAAGTTACCAAAATGGGATACAAATAGGGGGTACACGATGGCAATTGAGAAACCAGATGCAAAAGAAAAAGCAAAAAAGGTAAAATTTGTCATTCTTGATATCCACGGGATCATGACTGATAATACCCTGTTCTATACTCAAGAAGGGATAAAATCGGAGGCTTTTTCGCTCCATGACCGAATAGGAATCAAAGCATTGACAGATGAAGGAATCGGGGTATCCTTCCTGACAACAAAAATATCCCGGGCTGATGAACAGATGGCCAAGATCTATGGGCTCCCCCCGGAAAACCTCTGGGGCCAGGGGGCAAAAATGGCCAGAGTCGACCAGTTTGAGCAGGAAACTGGCTTTAAGGATGAGGAAATCTGCTATGCAGGCGATGAGATGATCGACCTTGCAGTCATGAAACGGAGCGGATTCTCTGTAGCGCCTGCAGATGGATCCCAGGAGGCGCGCGATATTGCCGACTATGTGACTACTGCAGGTGGTGGAAAAGGAGTCGTCAGGGAGTTGGCCCAGTTTATTCTTGAGGCGCAGGGGAAATGGGATAATTTTCTTGGAGAATTTAAATAACTACTAACCGGAGGAATTATGGCTTACAAGTATTACAAAGACAACAGGGCATTTATAGAGGCCTGTGTAAAAACAGGCGATGCTGTAGTTATAAATGAAGAGGTAGATTGGGACCTTGAAATGGGCGCAATCGTCCGGAGAACATGCGAGAAGAAAGGTCCGGCTGTCCTTTTTAAAAATATTAAAGATTATCCGGGCTTTGAATGCGTCGGCGCTCCCATAGCCACATACAGAAGGCTCGCAATTGCGTTTGGTTTGGATCCTGACACGCCTATCCCAGAGATCTCCAAAGAGTACCTGCGCAGAACTACAGGGAAGTCATACCCTCCAAAGGTTATCACAAATGCACCGTGCCAGGAAGTTATACTCCAGGGCGATGATGCAAACATTTTAAACCTTCCTGCACCCATGGTTCATGACGGTGATGGAGGCAGGTACATAGGAACATGGCAGTTTGTGGTAGCCAAAGATCTAGACACACCTTTTATCAACTGGGGCATGTACCGTCAGATGGCCTTTGATGAAAAGACCATGGCTGGTCCGGTGCTTCCTTTCTCGGATATGGGTAAAATGTGGCACAACAAGTATCAACCAAAAAATATACCCATGCCTTTCGCAGTGGTAGTAAACCCGGATCCTCTGTCAGCAATCGCAAGCTGTGCACCTGCCCAGATTGCAGAAGACGAGTTTACAAGCCAGCTCATGGGAGAACCGGTAGAAATAGTAAAATGTGTCACCTGTGATCTCTATGTCCCAGCGCATGCAGAAATTATAATTGAGGGCGTGCTTGTACCAAATGTTACTATTGATGAAGCCCCTTTCGGCGAGTATACGGGTTACAGAACCAGCCCTCGCGAACCCAGAACCGCCTACTACGTTAAGGCAATAACCATGAGAAAACAACCCATTATGGCTATGTCCAATATGGGAGTACCAACAGACGAAGGTCAGCTCTTAAGATCATTCTCTCTTGGCCTTGAAATGGATAAGATGCTCCGCGACCAGGGTATTCCCATCACCGGTGTACACATGCTCCCAGAATCAACACACCATCTCACAGTTGTTGGTGTAAAGCCTGCGTATCCAAACATAGCCACACAGATTGGTCAGCTCGTATTCGGCAGCAAGTTGGGCCCATGGTTCCATATGGTGGTGGTTGTCGATGAAAAAACTAATATTTATGACAAGGATGAATTGATACATGCTCTCTGCACCAAGTGCCATCCTGTAAATGGTATAAGGGTGGAGCCGTTTGGTGTTGGCACCCCACTGAACCCCTTTGCTACACCGGCCGAAAGACGTCTCGGCGTTGCCGGCAAGGTAATCTTTGATTGTACTTTCCCTCTTGATTGGGAAGCTTCAGACATTCCCATCAAGGTATCCTTCGACAATGTATACCCTAAAGATATTCAGGAGAAAGTTCTTGCAAAGTGGAAAACGTATGGATTTAAGGAATAGGAGGATATTATGGCAGAATGGGATACCTATATTAATGTAAATTTCAAGGATATGCCGGAAGAAATTGAACAGGTTACTGTGATCCGCGATCTCACCCCGGGCAAGTATAAATACCGATCCACTTACGCAAAGATCATTGTTTCCAAGGACCCGGAGAAATATCCAGAAAAGGTGTGGGTACGCCTCGGCAGAGGTCAACTGATCCCTACCCCATGCTCTATGAAAATCCTGGAGTTTGTGAACATCATTCCGAAGGGGCTTTAAGTTGGTTACCTCCCTGAAAGAGTACCTGGATATTGTGGGCTCAAAAAACTGGGTCCTCACCATAAGGGAAAAGGTTTACCTTGAAGATATCCCGGCGCTTATTGAAAAGCTTTCGTGGGAAGGGAAGATTCTTCTTTTTGAGGATATAGAAGGTTATGATTGTAAACTTGCAGCAAACCTTGTCCCTTCCCATGATATTTTCAAGCTGCTTTTTGAAACTGAAAACCCCTATGAGTATTTTATTAAAGGGGTTCAGCAGAGAGTCAAACAAATCCATGTGGCCGTGGAAGGATTCAAACACATGGAAGTATCAGGCAAGAACCTCTTAGATGTTATTCCCATATTGAAGCATTATGAAAAAGATTCCGCCCCGTTCATTACAACGGGGATCATTTCCTCGGTTGATCCGGACTCTGGAATTGTTGGAAGAGGAATTCACCGCATGGAATACCGCGGCGAAAATCTTCTCGGTGTTACCCTTCTCAACCCTCCCCTGACAACAATTCACGACAAATACCTATCCAGTGGAAAGAGAATGCCTGTCGCAATAACCATTGGAGTTGACCCGGCCCTTTTCATATCCATGGCCCTTAAAGCACCTTCAGGAACAGACAAGCTCGAAATCGCAGGAGGCTTAAAGGGAAAAGGCATCCAGGTGTGGCAATCCCCTCAATCCAACATTGAGGTTCCTGCATCATGTGAATTGCTTCTTGAAGGATACATTGATGAATCCAGGAGTAAAAAAGACGGCCCCCTGGGTGAAATTAGCGGATATTATCTGTCCCTTGAAAAGACACCCACAATTGTCGTGCAACACATGTATTACAAGGAAAACCTTATTTATCATGCACTGCTTCCCACAAGCCCTGAATCCGACAGATACCTTACCTTTGTGAGCCGTGCCCATTTAGAGGAGAGTGCAAAGGCTCTCTATCCTTTTATTGTCAACCTTACATTCATACCTAAGACCTTCGGATCTTCCCTAGTGGTAAATGTCAGAACATCGGAGAAATTCAAGATCAGAAACCTTATATTATTCCTCCTGTCCTTCCCCATGATCAAGAAGGTTGTTATTGTCGATGATGACGTAAATCCAGATGATCCATACGATGTTGAGTGGGCGATAATTACCCGGTGCAGGGCTGATGAAGACTTCATTATTGTTAACAAACTCCAGGGACAACCGATTGATCCAACTGTAGAGGATGGCTACGGCATAACAAAAGTAGGAATTAACGCAACAATTCAAGGTAAAATGATCCAAGAAAGGGCAAAGGTTATGAAGGGAAATGAAAAAAGAATCGAGGTTGTTCTGAGCAAAATTGACGGGAGGTGATAAATGAGCAAGATCGTGGTAGGGATATCAGGAGCAACAGGGGTAATCTATGGAATCCGCATGCTCAAGACCCTCTTTCAACTTGGCGTTGAGACACATCTTGTTGTCACCTCATCGGCAATTAAGAACATGCTTATAGAAACAGAATACACCATGGCCGACCTCGAACCTTTTGCTTCCACAATCTATGACGTAGATGATGTTGGCGCTGCTATTGCCAGCGGTTCATTTCAAATAGACGGCATGGTCATAGCCCCCTGTTCTATCAAAACGCTCTCAGCGGTTGCAAACTCCTTCAACTATAACCTCCTCATACGGGCTGCCGATGTAAACCTCAAAGAGAGAAGGCGAGTCGTTCTTCTTGTCAGGGAAACCCCCTTGCATGAGGGTCATCTCGATCTGATGATGAAAATTACCCGGATCGGCGGCGTCATTATGCCTCCTGCACCGGCGTTCTATCATATGCCAAAAACGATTGATGATATTATCAATCAGTCTGTAGGCAAGGTGCTTGATCTTTTTGGCATCGACGCCTCACTCTTCAAACGATGGGGAAGCAACACAAAGGAAGAGATTAAGATAGTAAAAACGTAAAAAAATAGCCAATGGAAAAGGGGCAAGAGATGATAGGTTGCAAAACCGACCCCTTGGCTTTCAGACCTAAACCTTTATGTAAACCTTTAATGAATTATTTATGAAAATAACAGGTAAAATCGTCAAGGGGCTTGGAGAATCGGCAGGCTTCATAGCGATCCCATGGGTAACCAAACAGATGAGGGAAAAACTAAAGTTTCAACCTTTTGGAGGAACGCTCAATCTTGCAATCGAAGACCCAGAAATACAGCGAATTTTAAAGGCTCATGGGGGTGATCGACTGTGCAGCGAAGCTGCAGGCTTTTGTGATGCCCTCATTTTCAGGGGCAAGGTCGCTGGAAAATATGAATGTGGTATTGTGGTGCCTCTTGTACCCAATTACGACGAACACCTTCTGGAAATCCTCGCTCCCGTTCACTTGAAAGACTCCCTCGGCCTTAAAGATGGAGATGAAGTCACTGTTGAACTATACCTTTAGGATGAATCCATAGATCACACCTATTGCCTGCATAAGAAATGGTTGCAAAAGCGCCGCTCCTCATGGACCCTCTGCTTCATTGACAGGTAAAACGTTATTCAACGTGGTATAATTGAAAAAGATGGTTTGAACGTAACAACAAAAACAGAGGAGTGTGCATCATGGGAAAACAAGTGTTTTTGTTGTCAGGTATACTGTTCGCCTTATGGGCTGGGTTTGGTTTTGGTGACGAGACATCAGCAACTGAAAACCTGATTCAGGGAGCCACCCTCCCCACCAGGGTGGTTGGCTCCATAGCAGCAATTGGCGATAGCATAACTGCTGCATTTAACGCAGCTTACTCAGAATTCGAATCCTGCAAATTTCGGGACACTCCAGCCTACAACTTCGCAACAAACAAAAGCAAGAATACTACTTTCAGTATTGCTGAACGGGTTATGGCTTACAAGGGTGACATTGTTGCCACTGCCAACTTTGGCCAGGACGGAGCCCGCATGTCCCACGGAGATGACCAGGCGAAGGCTGCTAAAACCTGGTTGATGAAGCAGGCCACGCCACACCTCGTGATAGTCTTTCTGGGTCACAACGATATCTGTTCAGGTACAAAAGACAAGTTTTCCACGTGTGAGAGTGCCAACCGGGACCCGAACAATTACTGCCGCACCTCTTTTTTTGCCTATGAACAGCAGATGCGTCAGATGCTCGATGTGCTCATCACTATCCCGGACTCTCAAATTCTCATTATCCATCCTATCCGGGTTTCCCAGCTCTGCAACTTCAGGAATGAAAAAGTAATTGATGTACCGTGGACTTCAAAAAAATGTGGTGACCTGTGGGATGCACCCATGAACATCTTCGGTCAAAAGGGGATATGCCCCTCCCTGACAGACTGCACAGCCGGTCGCATTGCTGACGCCTACACAACCTGGGTTGCCTATCGTGAAATCGCTGACCGGCTCGTTGACGAGTACAATAGCTATACAGCAGGCGATACCATCCCGGCCAATGATGACTTTGGGACAGGCAGTGTTGTCAGGGCGCCCGATATCTCACTCGTAGCGACCAATGTTATAGGTAATTCAAGGTTTCAGTACAGAGATACGTTTGGCAACCCCCAGTTGAGCGTG